>JBNJFW010000001.1:0-22671 GCA_051747165.1 Elusimicrobiota bacterium
GCAACGTCTTCGGGAGAAGAGATAACTTGCTTTGCAAAATTATAATACCCATCTTCTTTGAATTTAATTTTAACTTGAGATTTTCTTCCGGGAGAGTATGGATGGATGTAGGGTTGGAGACGCTGCGTAAGTCCGCAGGACGCATAATCAGAGCCGGGAGCCGGGTTAATCTTGAACGCTCCCTTTCTTTGGCAAGCCGCATTCATGGGCATATAGTGTACGGGCATGTTATGTGTACGGGCAAGGTGGCTAAGATAATAAAAAAATCCAACACGAAAATTTTCAATATAGAAAGCAGCGAAAGTTTTACGTCTAAGCTTATTGAAAAGGGCTCTGTGGCAGTAAACGGGGTGTCCCTTACTGTAAATGAAATTTCAGGTGGCAGTTTTTGGGTTGCTGTTATCCCCCAGACCTTGAAAAGAAGCAATCTGGGAGACTTACGGCACTCGAAAGTGGTCAATCTTGAAGCTGATATGCTTGTGGCCGCGTTAAGGCAGGGCCGGGTATAGGTTGGGATTATATAAAGGAGTATGATGGATAGTATTAAGGAAGCGATAGAAGATATAAAAAAAGGTAAAATGGTAGTGGTTGTGGATGATGAGGCCCGGGAAAATGAAGGAGACCTGGTAATGGCTGCTTCAAAAGTTACGCCCGAGGCTATTAATTTCATGGCAAAACACGGCAGGGGCCTTATTTGTGTTTCGCTGGTAGGTGAAAGACTTAAAAAGCTGGGCTTGTCTCAAATGGAAAGAAGAAGTTATTCCAGCGAAGCTAATTTTACGGTTTCCTGTGATGCGCGAGAAGGTGTCAGCACCGGCATATCTGCGGCGGACAGGGCCCGCACTATTCGTGTTTTGTCCAATGCTGATTCTACCGATACGGATATTACAACGCCGGGACATGTTTTTCCCATAAAATATCGCAGCGGAGGGGTTTTAGTCCGGGCCGGCCATACTGAAGCTTCGCTTGATCTTTCCAGAATAGCAGGCGTTGGTGAAGCCGGGGTTATATGCGAAATTATGAATGAAGACGGTACTATGGCAAGACTGCCCCAGTTGAAGGAGTATGTAAAAAAGCACGGTTTGAAACTTATTTCAATAGCCGATCTTATAAAATACAGATATGAAAATGAAAAACTTGTAGAACCCGTGTGTGATACCCGGTTTCCGACTAAATACGGGGAATTCAGACTTTTTCTTTACCAGTCAATTATAGATAAAGAAGATACCCACCTTGCCCTTGTTATGGGGGATGTGCGGGGAGAAAAAGATGTGCTGGTAAGGGTGCATTCACAGTGTCTTACCGGAGATGTGTTAGGTTCTTTGCGCTGTGACTGCGGCAGGCAGATGGATAAAGCCCTGTCTGTAATAGGAAAGGAAAAAAAAGGAGTTTTTCTTTATATGCGTCAGGAGGGAAGAGGAGTCGGACTCGTAAATAAAATCAAAGCTTATTGTTTGCAGGACGGAGGCATGGATACAGTTGAAGCAAATCATGCTCTTGGATTTAAAGCGGATTTAAGAGATTATGGAATAGGCGCGCAGATACTTTCGGATTTGGGATTATCGGACATAAGACTCTTGACCAATAATCCGCGTAAAATTATCGGAATAAGCGGATACGGACTTAAAATTACTAAAAGGATTGCTATTTCAACCGGAAGTAATCCGGAGAATGAATATTACCTTAAGACTAAAAAAGAGAAGCTGGGGCATTATCTTGATTAATAGCCCTTTGAATTATACAAAAAGGAGAAATGTATGGAAATTATAAAAGGCAATTTAAATGGAACAGGGAAAAGAGCGGCTGTTGTGATGTCAAGAAGAAATGATCAGGTTGTTTCAAAGTTGCTTGAAGGGGTTGTTTCCGAGCTCGGGAGGAACGGACTTTCGGATGATGGTATTACGGTATATGAAGTACCCGGTTCCTGGGAAATTGCTTCATGTGTTGAAAAATTATCAGAAAGCTCTTATGATATGATAATATGCCTTGGTGCTGTTATCAGAGGAGAAACTCCTCATTTTGAGTATGTTTCATCTCAGGCGGCCAGAACTATAGCCCAACAGGGCATAAAAAAAAGTATTCCAGTGAGTTTTGGTTTGCTGACAGCCGATACGCTTGAGCAGGCACTTGAGCGTTCGGGAGGAAAAGGCGGTAATAAAGGAGAGGAGGCTGCAAGGGCGGCTCTTGAAATGTCAGATATTTATGTAAGGATAAAATAAATGGGCCTTCGGCGTGAAGCAAGAGAGCTGGCGCTTAAGGTTCTCTATATTTTTGAGACGGCTAAGACGGATCGGGATACTGCCTGGAAAACTGTGGCCGGGGATTTCGGTTCTGAAAAAATTAAAAGTTTTGCAAAGAGGCTTGTTTGGGGAACACTAGATAATTTGAGCTTTATTGATTCTTTGATTGCAAAACATGCCAGGCACTGGACTATTGAACGCATAGCCGTGGTGGACAAAAGTGTTATGCGTATGGCTATTTATGAAATATTTTTTGAAGAAACTATTCCAAAGGTTGTTTCCATAAATGAAGCTGTAGAACTTGCCAAGAAATATTCAACGGAGAATTCTCATAAATTTGTAAACGGTATATTGGATGATATAAAAGTGACTGAAAAATAGAAAGTGACATATAGTATAAAAACTCAAATAGAAGATTTAAGACAGGAGTTAAGAAAGCATGATTATCTCTATTATGTTAAAGCTGAACCGGTTATAGGCGATGAAGAGTATGATCGCAAGTACCGGCAGTTAAAAGAACTTGAAAAAAGATATCCCCAGTACGATTCACCGGATTCTCCTACTAAAAGAGTGGGGGGCGATATTCAGGAAGAATTCAGAACCGTTTCCCATAAAACCCCAATGCTTTCTCTGGATAAGGTTTATTCGCAGGATGAATTAAAGAAATGGCAGGAAAGAATATTAAAGAGCTCTGCCATAAAAAGCGGGTATGTGGTAGAAGAAAAAATCGATGGAGTAGGTGTTTCTCTGAGTTATAATAAGGGGGTTTTAGATCTTGCTTTAAGCAGGGGAAATGGTTTTGAAGGCGATGATATTACTCAAAATATAAGGACTCAGAGAATTATACCCCTTAAATTAAAAACAGATAATCCTCCTGAATTCATAGAGATAAGGGGAGAAATGTTTCTTAGTTTAAGTGAATTCAGGAGAATAAACAGGGATAGAGAAAAAAAATCGCTGCCTGTGTTTTCCAATCCCCGCAACACCTGTTCCGGAACACTTAAGCTGCTGGACCCTTCTAAAGTAAGCAAAAGGCGCATGAATGCTTTTTTTTATTCCGTCGGGGCATGGCAAGGTTCGGGAAAGGTTTCTACCCAGCAAGAGCTTTTACATGTTTTATCTGAATGGGGACTGCCGGTTAACCATAGTTATCGTAAGTGCTCAGATTTAAAAGAAATATTTAATGTTTACAATGAATTAAGCTCTAAGCGCCATAAGAGAAATTATGAGGTGGACGGAGTGGTTGTGAAGGTGAATTCTTTTAGAGAGCAGGAGAAACTGGGAACCACATCCAAAAGCCCGAGATGGGCTGTAGCCTATAAATATGAGGCAAAAAAAGCCCTGACTAAAATTGAGGATGTTAAGTTTGGAGTAGGCCGTACCGGTCAGGTAACCCCTGTGGCCAAACTTAAACCTGTGAAACTGGCCGGGGTTATAATTTCAAACGCGACTCTTCATAATTTTGATTTTGTTAAAGCCATTGATGCGGGAGTTGGTGATATTGTTGAAATTGAAAGAGGGGGAGATGTCATACCGAAAATACTGGGGGTGAGTAAAAAAATGCCTAACAGAAAAACTATAATACCCCCTAAAAAATGCCCTTCGTGCGATTCTTTGCTTAAAAAAGATCCGGAGGGAGCGTATCTGAGGTGCGTGAGTATTTCCTGTCCCGCTCAGCTTAAGCAGCGGATTGTACATTATGCTTCAACGGGCGCAATGAATATAGAGGGCTTGGGAGAAAAGGTGGCCGGCCAGTTAGTTGAAAACGGTATTGTAAAGAATCTCCAGGATATCTATAACCTCAATGCTGAAAAGCTTTTATCTTTAAATCTTTTTGCGGAAAAAAAAGCTGAAAATCTGCTAAGGCACATAGAGGAAAGCAAGGAATGCCGTTTGGAAAATTTTATATGGGCTTTGGGAATAAGGCACGTAGGAAGGCATATTGCGTCTGTTCTTGCAGATAAATTCAGGAATATTTCATCTCTTTCCGCTGCTGATAGAGAAGAATTGGAGTCCATAAGTGAAGTCGGTCCTGTAGTTGCTGAAAATATAGTAAATTTCTTTTCCGACCCTAGAAATAAAAAGACAATTGAAAGTCTTCTTCAAAGCGGGGTGAATCCCGGATATGACGAGGCGGAAACTGAACTTTCGGGTAAGAATTTTGTTTTTACGGGATCCCTTAATAACCTTAAAAGAAGTGAAGCTGAAAATATTGTTGAGCGATATGGAGGACGGGCTTCGTCTTCCGTCAGTTCAAAAACGGATTATCTAGTGAAAGGAGAAAATCCTGGTTCAAAACTAAAAAAAGCAGGAGAACTTGGGGTAGAGATAATATCCGAAGATGATTTTAAAAAAGTAATTAAAAATTTAAGTCATGAATAAAAATTCTAAGGCTGAGTTGTTAAAACATTTAAAAGAACTGGAAGAAAGCTGGAAAAAAGAAAAACAGAAGTTTATCAATGAAAAAAGAGAAGATATGCAGCAAATTCGTTCCTTGAAAAAACGGATTGAAGTAATTAGCGAAAAATATAAACTTAACCTTGCTGTAAAGGAAGAGTCTCTTGAAGCAATTAAACTGGCTTTTGGAAGCCGGGTAAAGAAATGGGACAGGGAATTTTATGAGTTAAAAGAAGAAAGAGACAATTTAAAAAAAAGGGTTGAAAATCTTGAGGAAAATATATCTATTACCCGTAGGGACAGCAGAATGAAAATAGATAAATTAAAGGATGAAATGAGCCAGAGAATTAATGAGCTTAAAAAAAACCATGGCGAAAGAGTTAAAAAGCTCAAAGAAGAACTTGAAAAAGAAAAGGAAAAACAAATCAGGGAAGCTGTTGAAAAAAATAAAATACAGATAAAAAAGGAAGCCGAGGAAATGATTACCCGGCAAAAAAAGCTTTGGGAAAAAGATTTAAGAAAAAAAGAAGAAGAAATGAAGAAGCAGCGAAATAAATGGGAGGAGGAATACGAAAGCAGAAGGATTGAACTTGAAAAAAGAGAAAAGGAATATATTGAAGACCTTCTGGAAAAATTTAAGAACGATTAAAATTGCGGCGGCAACTGCCTTGCTTGTTATATTAGGCAGTGGTAAACTTTGCGCTTTGGAAAGAATGTCAGATTCTGTTGAGGCCTATGAAAAGGGAAGATATCAAAGGGCTCTGACTTTTATTGAAAAATTTTTAGAGGATTATCCGCGGGATGCTACGGCTGTGGGCATGAGGAATATTATAAGAGAAAGGCTTGCTTTAATGCATCTTAAAAAGGCGTATACTTTAAGAGCCGAGGGGCTGGATGCAAAAGCATCCGAGCAAATCGATAAAGCTTACGAATATAGCGCAGAATTTGCGGATGCTGTTGAAGAAAAATATTCCGAATATCTAAATGAGTCCACAAAGTCTGAAGCGGCCGATATGATTATCCGGCAGTTAATCAGCGATCCTCGTCCTGAAGCTTCAAGAGTTAATGAAATTAAAAGACAGATAAGAGAAAGGCTTTTTGAAAAATTAAATGAAGAAGAAATTGAGGATATAACTCAGTTAAAAAAAAGAGTAGAGGAACTTAAAGCGGAAAAAGAATGGAGTCTCGCGGTTGAACTAATTTCCCGTTTTATTAGTGATAATCCGGGCATGACCGAGCCCAAACTTATGCTTTCAGAAATAAATCGTCTTGCGGCTGAAGATTTTTACGCCAGGGCTATGGAATATGCTTTAAAGCGAGCGGAGTCGAAGGCGCGCGATATGGCCCGAGAAGCAGAAATGTATGATCAAGATATCTTGAAAGAAAAATCGGCAGATGGGTTAAAAGAGGCCCTGGAATATATTAAAGAAGAAAAAGAGGAAGAAGCTATTCAAAAACTCAATGCCCTTGCAGTTTTTGATGTAGAAGGCATTAATCCGCAGGCTTTTTTGAGTTTATTAGAGCAGCAAAAAAGTGAAGACCTTATACGTGAGGGCATGGATTTGTACTCAAAGGGCGAATTTGAGAATGCGCTTGCTGTATTTGACCTGCTTAAGACTTACGAGCCGGATAATGATGAAATTCGGCTTTATTATTATCTTTCTTCAGCTCGTATTAATATTCAAAAACGCGAGTTTGAGGAGGTAAGAGAAAATCTTATAAAAGCGCTGGAAATATCTCCAGGTGAGCGAGAGGCCGTTGAGATATTTGACCGTCTGCAGGAAGTTATGGAAATTATGGGTACAAGTTTGTGATATATAAAAAAGGATAAAAAAATGGCAGCGCATTCTAAAAAATACAGGATTGTAGTTATATCAATAGTTTTTGTTTTGCTTTTTGCTTTAAATTTGCGTTCGCAGCAGGATGCGGATCTCTACATGGGACGCTCCATACAGAACTATCTTCAAGGTGATATGGAAAAGACCATTGAAAACCTGGATGCGCTTCTTAGTATAGATCCCGAGCATAAGCGGGGAAGGGAACTCCTGGAACGGGCTTCCGAAAGTATTTTTGAGGAAGCCAGGGAAAACGAAAACTATGAAGATGCAGTGGGGTATCTGGAAACCGCTCTTTCCGCATATCCCGATTCGGAATTAATTGATAAAAGGCTTAGTGAGCTCAGGAGTTTAATGGAGCCTGAGGTTGAGTTGCCCGCTCAGACAGCCGAACCGGAAGAAGCTGAGGAGAAGGAAATTGATAAGGCTGTTGAAACTTCTGCCCGAATGAATGAATACAAAAGACAGATAGAAGAGTTGACCCGGCAACTAGCTTCAGTCAGGCAGAGGATGGAAAAAGAAGCGGGAGCAAAAAGTGACCTTAAAAATGAAATAGAGGAAATAAAAGAGGAACGCCGTGATTTAAAAGAAAAGTTGAGCCAGATGGATATTGCTCCTCCCACAAGGCTGCCTGTTTGGATTGCGCTGTTATTTGTTTGTGCACTTTTTGTTTTTTTTGGATTTATGTATATTGCATTTAAAAAGGAATTTCTTAAGTTAACAAAAAATATGGTGCGTGAACGTCGAGAGATGGATGAGTTAAAGTCGTCTTACCGAAGGGATACGGAAACACTTGCTTCTAAGCTGGAGAAATACGGAAGTTCATATCACAGGGCTGAAAATTTAGAAAAGAATTGGGCTAAACTGCTTAATATTATACAGAAACTTACCGAAGGGGGAAGCTCCTATAAGTTTGTTTTGCCGGAAAGCCCTGATGGAAGAAAAGCAGTTACCGGTGTGGATCCGAAAAGCAGAGCAAGAGCGGATACAGTGGAAGTAATAGCTGAAATTTTTAAGGATAGTCCGAGAGCTCCCGAAATGCTTAAACCTTTTTTAAAAGATGAGGATAACAGGACTCGTGCTAATGCAGCCCTGGCTTATTTCCCGTATGACCCGGAAAAATCAATACTTGTTTTAAAAGAGATGTCGCTAAGTTCTGATAAATGGATGCGTCTTTCTTCTGCATGGGCACTGGGTGAGATAGGAGATCCTTCCACCGCAAAAGTTTTGGAAAAGCTTCTTGATGATGCCGACTCCGAGGTTAAAAATCGGGCCAGGCTTTCTCTTGAAAAAATCATGGAAAACAGAGAAGAAGGGGAGCTTGAAAAAGAAGGCGAAGATAAAAAAGACTGAAATTTGATTTTGTAATGCTGCCGTTATATAATATGCAGGTATGGAAAAAAGGTTTCTTGTTGATTTTATGCTTGGCAGGCTTGCCAGGTGGCTTAGGATTGTAAATGTTGATGCAGAATATTATACTGACTCCGAAAATGAAGGTATAATATACCGTTCCCTAAAAGAAAAGAGAATTATTTTAACAAGGAATACTTCTCTCAGTTCTGCTAAGGCGCTTAAATTATATCAGGTAAGAAGCAATAAATATAAAGACCAGCTTAAGGAAGTTATAGAGGAATTCAGAATTTTAGTCAGGCCTGAGGATTTATTTAAAAGGTGTTGCGAATGCAACGGAGAAACTGTAAAAGTACGCAAGGAGGAGATCAGACAGCAGGTTCCCGAATATGTTTACATTAACCACTGTGATTTTTATAAGTGCGCCGGTTGTGGAAGGGTTTTCTGGAAAGGAACTCACAGGAAACTGGCCACAAAGGTTCTTTTAACAGCAGGTATAGATAATAGTTTATTTAAAGGGTTTAAATAAAGTGAAAAATATTACTTCAATAATTTCTCATCCCCGGAAAAATGGAATGTACAAGATTTTTGTTGAAGGTGATTTTGCTTTTGAATTAAGCGACAGTATAATAAAAGAAAAGAAACTGCGGGCAGGACTTTCTTTAAGCGAAAGAGACATAGAGAAACTTAAAATAAATGATAGTTATTTTAAGGCTCTTGATTATGCCAGGCTTCTTCTGTCTTACAGAATAAGATCCGAAAAAGAAATTGTTATAAAATTAAATTCAAAAAAATACCCGGCAAAAGTTATTGATGCTGTTTTAAAAAAACTAAAAGATTATCAGGAGTTAGATGACAGGAAATTTGCTGTAGCCTGGATTCACAGTAGGAGGGCAAGCCGCCCTAAGGGTGATTATGCTATTCGCAAAGAGTTAAAAGAAAAAGGCGTGAGCGATGATGAGATTGAGTATGCATTTAAAAAAAGTGAATCCGAAAGTCCTTGTGATAAAACTGAACTGGCTGTCAGGGCTTGCGGAAGCATGCTTCAAAAATACAAAAAACTTGATAAGAATACCGCCCGAAGGCGGCTCAGGTCTCTGTTGAAAAGAAGGGGTTTTAGTTATGATACTATTGCAGAAGTTGAAAGCAGGTTTTTTAATGAACAAATTTGAGAGATTTTTCTGTTGAAAGACAAGAATATCAGGGAAAAATTTAAGGAATATTTTTCATCTTACGGGCATAGATGGTATGATTCTCTTCCTCTTGTGCCTCCGGGAGATGAAACTATACTTTTTACCACAGCCGGCATGGTGCAGTTTAAGGATAAATTTCTTTCAAATAGAGGTGATGTAAATAGGGCTGCGTCAATTCAAAAATGTTTCCGGACCTCGGATATTGATGAAGTAGGCAAGACATCCCGCCATCTTACTTTTTTTGAAATGTATGGTAATTTTTCTTTCGGGGACTATTTTAAAGAAGAAGCGATAAGGTTCGCCTGGGAATTTCTTGTCGGGCAGATTGGACTTTCAAAAGAAAAATTATATGCTACTGTTTACAAAGATGATGATGAAGCTTTTGATATATGGAAAGAATATGTTTCAGAAAGAAAAATATATCGTCTCGGGGAAAAGGATAATTTTTGGAAAATGGGGGATACAGGTCCCTGCGGCCCCTGCTCGGAAATACTTTATGATATGGGAGAAAAATTTGGCTGCGGAAAGGAATCCTGCCAACCCGGATGCGAATGTGACAGGTATATAGAGGTATGGAATCTGGTTTTTACCCAGTATAATTGCACCCGGGAAGGTGAACTCAAGGATCTGCCTCAGAAAAATATAGATACCGGTATGGGTCTAGAAAGGCTTAACCAGGTAGTCAATGGCCTCCAGAATGTTTTTCAGACCGAGCTTCTGAAGCCATTGATGGAAAAGGCCAGATCTGATGCAGATTTTTTTTCAGAGAAATCCGCAAGAATAATTGCGGATCATGCCCGCGCTGTAACTTTTTTAATAGCCGACGGAGTGGCTCCCTCAAATGAAGGCCGCGGTTATGTTCTGCGAAAACTTATAAGAAGGGCTTCGCGTGAAGGGCAGAAGTCAGGCTGGAAAACTCCGCGCTTGTGGGAGTATACATCGCTTGCCATTGATATAATGGGTTCTTTTTATCCTTATTTAAATAAAAGAGCTAATTACATAGCTTCAATATGCAAGTCCGAGGAAGAAAATTTTAGAGCGACTTTAACCAGGGCCTCTGTAAGACTTAATAAATACATAGAGAAAATGGCTTCTGAATCGCGTAAAGTGTTGTCAGCAGAGAGAGCTTTTAAATTGTATGATACATACGGGCTCCCACCTCAGATAACGGAGAATATTCTTGCGGAGAGAGGAATGAAAATGGATAAAAAAGGCTTTAAAGAAATAATGCAGAGAACGTCCGAAAACAGTGAGTGGTCCTCCGAAGACACTGTTTCTTACATCGAGGATCTGAAAGGTCTGCCGCCAAGCGAATTTGTTGGACATGATAAATATCGAAGTGACTCCAGAGTCATTAAAGTTATTGAAGGAGAAGGAGTTGTAGTTTGCAATAAAACGCCCATGTATCCGCGTTCGGGAGGTCAGGTGGCAGACCGGGGTATTATAGAGGGTGAGGACGGACGTTTTAATGTTGAGGATACGTTTAAAATAAGTGAATTAATAGTCCACAAAGGCAGTTTTGATGGCAAAATAAGAGAGGGAGATAAGGTTTCCATATCAGTAGATATGCCCCGGCGCAAGTCAACTCAGAGAAATCATACGGCAACTCATATTCTGCAGGCTGTATTAAGACAAGTAATCAGTAAAAATATCCAGCAGAATGGTTCTCATGTTGCTCCGGAAGGATTTCGGTTTGATTTCACATTTAATAGAGAGCTTTCCGACAATGAAATTGAAGAGTTGGAAAGAAGAGTAAATAAAATAA
The DNA here is from genome assembly GCA_051747165.1 of Elusimicrobiota bacterium. Taxonomy (GTDB): domain Bacteria; phylum CG03; class SLGR01; order SLGR01; family PWQF01; genus JBNJFW01. The sequence goes on from JBNJFW010000001.1 coordinate 10,781, forward strand.
TATTAGAAAATTATGCTGTAGTTTCAAAGGAAATGAGCAAAGAAGAAGCTGAAAAACAGGGAGCACTTGCTTTTTTCGGTGAAAAATACGGTCGCAAGGTGAGAGTGTTAATGATTAAAAAGAATTCGTCGGAAAATTTGAGCATGGAATTATGCGGCGGCACCCACGTGGGAAGTACCGGTGAAATAGGCTTTTTCAAGATATTATCTGAAAACGGAGTAGCTGCAGGTGTAAGGAGAATTGAAGCTGTAACCGGAGAGGGAGCTTTTAATTACGTTAAAGAAAACGAAAAAGTATTAACAAAAGTTTCAAATGAGCTAAAAACATCGCCTGAAAAGGTTATACCTTCTGTAAATAAGCTTAAAAATGAAATAAAGCTGTTCAAGAAGAAGATAAATGCTCTGGAAAATAAACTTGTATCTTCGGATAACAGCGAGGCTGAAGAAAAAATAAAGCAGGTTTCTTTTTCTTTCAAGGATTTTGCGGCTGCCGGGCAAGGTATTATGAGGGCCTGGGTGGATTCAAAGGTTGAAAAAAATAAGGGTGTAGCCCTGGCGGTAGGTTCCCAGGGCAGTTCTGTTAAAATGATTTTGAAAGTATCAGAAGAATTTTCAGACAATCTGGATGCATCTGAAATATTAAAATCTGCTTCAAAGGCAGTTAAAGGCGGAGCAGGCGGCCGGAAGGATATGGCTCAGGGTGGGGGTACGGAACCCGGAGCTTTAAAAGAAGCTGTGGAGATTGTAAAACAGGAGATAGAAAAAAAGCTTAATTAATATTGCGCCCGTAGCTCAGTGGATAGAGCGTCGACCTCCGGAGTCGAAAGTCGCAGGTTCAAATCCTGCCGGGCGTACCATAAGTTTAAATTGCTTTGAGATGAATCAGTCGGGAGTTTTATGTTATGCATGAAAAAGATAGTGGACAGCTCAGTTTAAAAGATTTAAAGGTTGCTCAAGTTCGCAGAAAGACGGTTGGTGTTATCGGCGGGTCAAAAGCTGACGGGGAAACAAGAAAAATAGCCAGAGCCGTCGGTAAGGAGATAGCTTTATGCAGGCATACTCTTATATGCGGCGGTTTGGGGGGCGTTATGGAGGCGGCATGTCAGGGAGCTGCTGCAGCGGGTGGCCTGACGGTAGGTATTCTGCCCGGCCCTTACGCCCAGAGTGCAAACCCTTTTGTCCAGGTTCCGATTCCTACGGCTATGAGTCATGCTCGTAATGCAATTATTGTACGCAGTTCGAATATCCTTATAGCCATTGATGGAAGATATGGAACCCTTTCAGAAATAGCTCTGGCTAAAGCTATTGGCCGCAGGGTTTTGGGTTTGATAACCTGGGATGAAGTTCCTGGTGTGGAATCAATGGGGTCGGTTGAAGAAGTCGCAGACGTACTAAAAAACATTTGAAGGCGGTAATACAAAGAGTAAAGAGGGCTTCGGTAAGCTCTTCGGATAACATAAGGTCAATAGGCTTTGGTCTTGTTGTATTTGTTGCTGTGGCTAAAACTGATGCTTACAATGACGTGCAGTATCTAGTAAGGAAGACCGTGGATTTAAGAATTTTTTCTGATCCTGAGGGCAAATTTAATTATTCACTTAAAGATATTAACGGAGAACTTCTTGTCATACCTCAGTTTACCCTTTATGGAGATTGCTCCCGGGGAAGAAGGCCGAGTTTTGATGAGAGCGCACCTAAAAAGGAAGCCCAAAAATATTTTGACCTTTATATGAGCGAGATTAAAAAATATATTGCGGTGGCCAAGAAGGGCTTTTTTGGTTGTGAAATGGAGGTGGAATTGGTAAACGACGGCCCGGTTACTCTTATAGTAGAAAGTTGAAAAATTATTTTCCGAAAATAAACTCTTTTCTCCCCATGCAGTATATTGCAATCATTTGCGCTGTGTTTATTTTTTCTTTTTTTCAGTACCTGATGGCGCCTGAAATAATACCGAAAACTGACAGGACAACTTATCTTCATTATCATATTTTAGAAGTAAGAGTTGACGGCCCGCAGGATTTATTTAAAAAAGATGCTGTTTTTGCGGTTTATAAAGAAGGCTCTAAGGTGGAAACAGTAGGCGGCCGCGATTATATAAAGTTGAGTTTCTGCGAAAAAAGTGGTCATTGGAAGGGAATATTTCCTGTTCCGTGGGCCGCGCAAGAAGGAATTTATGTAGTTAAATATGCAGGAAAAGAGGACATTAAATCATGGCCGGGAGTATTTATGGTTCATACCCGCCGTCATATAAATGACCTGGATAAAACATTAAAGGTAATGACTCTTGAAACCACAAGAAGGCTGCGTTCTTTTGATGTAGCGCCACCGGGAGAAAAAGAAGGTGTGGGCTACAAGGGCATGTTTGAATGGATAAAATACATAGGAGGCAATACTCTCTGGTATATTGCTGCGCAAACTGCTTCCTATAGTCCGGGAGATCTTACTTATGATTATCCCTGGCTTAAAGATAATCTTGAGTACATTGATGATTTTGCCAGAGGAACAAAGGAATCAGGGCTTGATTTCGGAGCTTGGATAGTTTCTTTTAGAGCTTTTGGGATTTTCAGCTTAATGCCGGAACGGTATGATTACAGTTATGGATACCGAAAATCAGATAAAAGCCTTTATAAAACTCACGGAATATCTATTTTGGATTATCGACGACACAGAGATATAATTAAAATGGCCCGCAGGCTAAATGAAATGGAAGATATTGATTATATAGGCCTTGATTATATACGCCCGGCGCCGGCATCTGCCGGTTTGGAACTTGTAGATGATTTTGTAGAAGCAATGGAAATTGAAATTCCCGGTGACTGGGATGAATATAAAAAAGAGAAGAGAATGAAATGGCTGGGTGAAAAGCTTTCTCCCCTCCGCACAGGTAGTGGGAAGTTTAGAGATATGTGGAACTGGTGGAGGGCAAGCAGAATGGCTAAAATAATAAAAAAAGTTAAAAATGAAGCCCGTATAAATAAACCTTTCTGGGTGTTTGTTTTAAGTTGGGACAAAGGTCATGAACACGGGCAGGATGCAGTGATGTTTCATGATGCCGGCGCTGACATAGTATCGGTGATGATGTATGAAACGGATAGAATGAGGTTTAACTATTTTGTTGAAAGCTGGAATGATTATTTAAAAAATAAACGCCTTAATATTTTAGTTGGAAATCAGATAGACTGGCCTGTGCATCAGTATTCGGCTGTTCCTCCCGGTCCGGAAGAGTTTGGCTCAAGATTAGAAAAAGGAATAAAAAAGCTTGCAAGTCCGCAGAATATAAGAGGGGCTTTTGTAAATGATTTTTCCCGGGTTTTAAGAGGAAGAACAGGTCCTTATCATAAAGAAGAATGGTTTGCGGCTGTAGGGCGGGCTTTTTCATCATTTAATCATCCCTCCATGCTGGAATTGCATATTGAAAATCCGGGAGATATAATAAACAAAAAAGAATTTAAAGGAAGATTTCTAATTAAAAATATCTCGAATGAAAAACTGCAGGATATATATGTAAATGCCCTTGAAACCGATTCATTCAACATATATCCTGCTCAAAAACGAATAAGCAGTCTTGCGCCGGGGGAATCGGCGGTTTTTTCATACAGAGGAAGATTTGATGCTGAGCCTTCCATGAGAATGGGAAAGCATATGATAGCTTTAAGAGCAGAGCATTCTGAGCATATTTATTTTGATTATAAATATTTTAATGTCAAAGATATTGCCCTTGATATGGGAGTTGAGTTAAGATAAAATAACAAAAAGATGACTTTAACAAAAAAACAGAAAATAAAACTTGTTAACATAGCCCGTACGACAATGGAAAAATATATTAAAAAAAATGAAATATATGTTCCCCGGGTTGAGGATCCGGTTCTTAATGAAAAAAGGGGGGTGTTTGTAACTCTTAAATCCGGTTCTATGCTAAGAGGCTGCATAGGCAGCATAATGCCGGAAAATAAGCTTTATCTGTCGGTAAGAGACATGACTGTAAAATCATCAGTTTCCGATCCCAGGTTTATGCCGGTTACGGCTGAAGAAATAGATAATATTAATATCGAAATTTCTGTTTTGAGTATTCCCGAGGAAGTTTCAAGCCCCGAGCAAATTAAAATTCCAGGTGATGGAGTTATAGTTAAAAAAGACGGCCGTGCAGGTGTTTATCTGCCGCAGGTTGCTTATGAAACAGGCTGGACAAAAGAACAGTTTTTGAATAATCTTTGTGAAAGCAAAGCGGGTTTAAAGACTGATGCGTGGAAGGACCCTAAAACGCATATTTTTTCATTTAGGGCGGAAGTATTTAACGAAAAGGAGTTAATAGATAATGAATAAAATAATTTTAATATTTCTTTTATCTTTTACGGTTACGGCTTGCCGTAGTGTTCCGAAAAGAAATCTTACTACAAAAGAAGGAGCGGTCGCTGCGCATTTTTCGGTGCCGGAAAAAGAAGTTAAAGATTTAACTGATAGAGGTTACAGTTTAAAACAGAGTGTGGGAATACTATTTATTTCTAATACTACATATTTAAATAAAAAAGAAGTAGTGGAAAAAATGCAGGAAGGAAATTCGCTGAATGTAATTGCTTCCGATGCAGGTATATCAGAAGAGAAGTACAATGAAAAAACCTCCTGGATTATTGAAAACAGTATTAAGTATTTAGAAGAAAAATAAGACTTATAATAAAAATTACGTTTAATAGAAATATTTCCGTAAGATTTATTGCCGGCAACAATAAAACACTTAATGCCAGGGCTGCCGCAGAACTTGCAGTGGCATAAAGTAGAAGAGGTTTTTTATTAAATACATTGGCTGCTGCAGCAGCTGTAGCCCCTGTTAAAATAAAACTTCCCGTGAAAACTGTCAGTGCTATAATTATAATAGAAGGATACAGATAAAACTCTAAAAGCGATGTGGCTAGAAGAAAAAATAAACTAGCCAGAACACAATATTTGCTTATAAAAGAATAGCTGATGTATTTTTTATCTGAATAAAGCAGTTTTAAGCATATGAAAACTCCACCAAGACCCGCAAAAGCCAAATAGGATACGCCAGAGTAAAGCTTTCCAGAGGAGGCATGTAGTATTGTGGCTGCAGTTAATAAAAATATGGTCCATATTGCGCATATAATACTGAATGAAATTGCTGTTTTAACTTCCGGGCTTTTTTTCTTGAATACGAAAATTCCCGCTATAGCAGGTAAAATAAAAAAAACATATATGACAAAAGATTTAATATTATTTACAGATTTTAATATGAAATCGTGCCATATTCCAAGCGAATAAAGTATTTCATTTAATGAATATTTAAGAGAAATCGGGTTTAGATCGGAATTTAATTTTGAAGGGGGAGCATTTTCTATCTGCCGGAGAATTTTTTCGGAAGCTGCAAACGTATAGTGCAAAAAGGCCGGTGTAATAGTTTCGGGAACCCCGTCGATTGAATTAAGATATTCGATTAAAGGAAGAGGTGAAGTTGTAAAGCCTCTTTCCGGCGAGGATAAAACAACAGTTCTTTTCATTTTCATTTGCATTGTGTTAGGAAAATTTTTTTTTAAGGTATTAAAAATAACAGCAGAGAGGTTTTTTTCATTTTTGCTGAGTTTGTTCTCTCCGGCCTGAATTTGTAAGTTTAATATTGAATGAGGAACTGAGACGTCGCTCAAATTTTTAAAGAATTCTAAAGAATAGTAACGGTTAAAAAAAATATTTAAAGGTTCTGGTATATCAATGATTACAACATCAAAGAAATCGCTTACATTAAACTTATGCATAAAATCTCTGGCGTCTGATGATTTTATCATCCTTAAGCGCTGAGGGTCGGAAACTTCGGTAGGAAAAAGATCTTGGGGTAAGGAAAAAATATCAGGGGTGACATTACCCCAGTAAACACTTCCAACATCCGGATACCGCAATATCTCTTCTACGGCTTTATTTGTCCCGCCGATAAGAAGTATTCGTTCTGCCCACGGGTACTGAAGCATTGTTAAGTGAATATTCTTTTCTGTATCAATATGGCTGTTATTTGTGAGGGGGGTGTGATTTAAAGAAATATGGTAGGAGGCATTTTTGATTTTATGAACAGCAAGCTCTCCGTAAGGGGTGATTTGGCTTTCCACGTATTTGTTCACAGTTTTATTATGGGGGTTAAAACTTCTTATGTAAGAGTGGAAATTTACAGATTCATTTGAAAAGGTTATGTATATCATTAAAGAGGCAATTAATGCGTAAAAGTATTTCCGGCTTTTTGCCGGATGTAAAAAGCTCAATAGCAAAAAGCCTGCTCCTGCGCTTAGAAAAGATATTCCGAGAGGATTTATGGTTTTCAAAAAAAACATATCTGCCAGAAAAAATAAAAGGATACCTATAAAAAAAGCGTTATTTTCAATACCTGAGCGGTACAGATTTTTTAAAGTTACTGAAGCTGCGGCGAGTGGTATCAGTATGATAGCCGCATAAATAAAAATACCTTGCCGGGGTACGGGACTGTTGAAATTTAATCCTAAAACTGGTCTTGCAACCATTATAAGTGATACAGCAACGGGTATATATATAGATAGAAGAGGGATGAGTGATTTAATTGAAAAGATATTTCCTGTCTCGGAACTGCGTATGATTTGGCTTCTGTATTTAAGGAAAAAAAATACTTCTATTAAAAAGATTAAAAGTATTAAGCTTATAAGTAAAACAGGAAAATTTAAAGATATGTAAAATGTTCGGAACAGGGACAGTACGGCAGCCGAAGCAAAAACACCTCCTATTAATGATGCAGAAAACATTAAATTCTTAAAATTTTAATAAACCTTATTCCGCGCAGGCATACAGACTTTTGCAGGCCTACGCGGAAAATTTTGATTATGCTCCATTATGGGTGTTATTCCATAATAATGCAGCTTACCGGACATACTTCTTCGCAAACTCCGCAGCTGTCACAGAGATCCGGATTAGCAAGTACCGCTACATCTTCCGGCATTTCAAGAGCTCCAGTGGGGCACTCTTCCACGCAAATTGTGCATCCGGTACATGTGTCCTTGTCGATTACTGGTTTTGAATTGTTATCTGCAGCCATAATATTCCTCCTTTTTGCCTTCTTTTACTTTGATACATAATACAAAATTTATAGTTAAATTCAATTTTTTAGATGCTCGCCTTGCCATAGAGTTGCATTTTTATATAATGTAAAACTACAAAGTTAAAGTTAAAAAAGATTAAAATTAAACTAATGAAAAAAAAGAAAACTCAAATAAGAAAAGAAAAAGCGATACTTGTAGGAATAGACAATAATTCCAAAGTTCCTGTATCTGAGAGTTTATCTGAATTATATCAGCTGGCTCGTACTGCCGGAGCAAAAGTAGAAGCTAAATTTATTCAGAAAAGGCCAAGCCCTCACCCTACTTTTTACATAGGGACCGGAAAAGCTGCTGAACTTAAAGAATATGTAAAAAAGATGGATATAAATATTGTGATAATGGACGATGAAATCAACCCTACGCAGGAAAGCAGTCTGGAGGAAATGCTGGGTTGTAAAGTTATTGACCGCACCAGACTTATACTTGATATTTTTGGCCTTCATGCTTCTACCAGTGTTGGTAAATTGCAGGTTGAGCTTGCTCAGCTGGAATATTTTCTCCCCAGGCTTAAAAATATTTGGACGGAATTTTCACGCCTTGGAGGAGGTATAGGCACAAGGGGCCCGGGTGAGAAGAAAATAGACGTGGATCGAAGCATTATAAACGATAGAATTGCATCAATTAAAAAAAAGCTTAAGAGTATAGGATCTCAAAGAAAGACAATGCGAAGAAAACGAACAAAAATGCTAAGAAAAAGCATTTGCCTTGTAGGTTATACTAACTCCGGGAAGTCGACTTTACTTAACAGTCTGACAAACTCAAAAGCGGGCACGGCCAATAAACTTTTCTCTACGCTTTCCGCACGGACGCGAAAAGTAAAAATAGACGGCAATGAAATATTTCTTACCGATACTGTAGGCTTTATCCGGAAGCTTCCCCACCAGGTTGTTGAAGCTTTTATGGCTACTCTTCAACTGGTCCAGGAGGCGGATATACTTTTACACGTTATTGATTTTTCATCTGAAAACTACAGACATCATGTAGAGGCAGTTGAAGACGTTTTGAGGGAATTAAATGCAATTGATAAGCCTAGTATAAAGGTTTATAATAAAATAGATAAGCTTTCCCGGCAGCCGAGAGTGCAAAATGGAAGCTCTCCCTCTGTTTTTATTTCAGCCAATGAGAAAAAAGGATTGAATCTTCTTAAAAAAGAAATAATTAAAGCGGTGGAAGCTGACAGTGTTTACGTAAAGCTTAAAATACCCCCGAAGCGACAAGATGTATTAAATGACGTATATAAAAAAGCAAAAGTTATAAATCGCAACTATGAGCATAACTCTGTAATAATTGAGGCAAAAATGGGAAGACATTACGAAAATATATTTACCCCTTATATAATAAAATGAATGTTCCGAATTTAATTTCTGTGTTCAGATTGCTGCTTGTTCCTGTTTTTCTTATATTTCTGGTGGGAAACTCATACCATCCTTTGGCTGCATTGGTTGTTTTTGTTGTGGCTGCGCTGAGTGATGCCGTTGATGGAATCATAGCGAGAAAAACAAAGACAGTATCTCCTTTTGGAGTATTTTTGGACCCCATGGCTGACAAATTACTTTTGTTGTCAGCATTTGTAGCATTGGCATACATTCGTATTATTCCTGAATGGCTGGCAATAATTGTGGTTTTCAGAGACATAATTTTATTTATAGGATGGGTGGGATTGAATATTTTGAAAAATATTAACATAATCTCTCCCAGTATTATCAGCAAGATAGCAACATTTTTTCAAATGTTTACAGTTGTCAGCGTAACTTCAAAGATGGCTGATATAATAATTATACCCGATAACATGTTAAATGTCATTTTTGTAATTACAGGATTACTTACGGTCATTACAGGCCTGCATTATATAATAAGAGCAGTGAAATTTACCATAGAAAAGAAGGTAACAATTGATTAACACAGTAGCAATTATAGGGCGTCCTAATGTAGGTAAGTCCACTCTCTTTAATGCCCTTCTGGAAAAAAGACGGGCTCTTACATCTTCAAATCCGGGTATGACCCGAGACAGAACGTATGCTGCTTTTAATCCCTCCAAAAATAAGAAATGCCTGCTTGTTGATACCGGAGGAATGGTTCCCGGCTCAAAAGAGTATATGCCCGGAAAGATAAATATGCAGGTTGAAATTGCTTTAAGTCAGGCGGATATTATACTGTTTCTTGTTGATGCTAAATCCGGGCTTCTTCCCCTGGATGAGGAAATAGCTCAGAAGCTTAGGAGGACAAATAAACCTGTGCAGCTTGTAGTAAATAAAGCCGATATACCTGAGCATGAAGTTTCCAAAGCCGAATTTTATGCTCTGGGTTTTAATGAAATAACAGCAGTATCGGCTGTACACAAGAGAAATATAAGTAGTTGTGTTGAGTTTATATCGCAGCACACTCCCGCCGCTGAAGCAAAAGAAGAAAAAGATTCAAGGAGAATATTGAGTATTGCCGGCAAGCCTAATGTGGGAAAGTCCACTCTGGTAAATAAGATATTCGGAGAAGAGAGGGTTATTGTAGATGAATGTCCCGGCACTACAAGAAATCCGGCAAGTTGTCCGGTTAAAATTAAAGGAAAAGACTGGGAAATAGTTGACCTGGCCGGAATGTGGAGAAAAAAAAGAGGAAAAGAAGTTGAAGATTTGATAAGCATGACGGCTTCGAGAAGAGAAATTGAAAACTCGGATATATGCATTTTAATGCTTGATATTACCAAGCCTATAAGCTTTCAGGATAAAAGAATAGCTAACTGGATAGTTGAATCCGGTGCGGGAGTTATAGCTGCAGGGAATAAACTTGATCTGGGTGCTGGAATCAATAATATAGAAGAGGTTTACGAAGAAGGCTTCAGCCTTGAATTCCCTTATCTTTATTTTGCTCCTTTTATTTTAGTATCAGCAAAAACCGGTGAGGGAATAGAAGAGCTTTTAGGAATGATAAACAGAGTTTATGAAAATGCTCATAAAAGAATATCAGATGAAGATCTTGATTTACTTTTAAGAAGAGCTATAAAGAAAAAGCCGCCGCCGGAAGCAGCCAATGAGCGGCCTATTATACTATCTCTTACTCAAAGAGGAGTCAATCCTCCTTGCTTTACACTGCTTGTAAAACATAGAAGACTTGACAAAATACAAGAATCATGGAAGAATTACATAAGAAATCTGATATACAGAGAATTTGGATACTATGGGGTTCCGATAAAAATAAAAATGAAAAAGCATAGAAGTAGGAATATATGACAGAAATAGCAAAAATATTATTTGCCGCTCTGGCATCCTATATTGCGGGTTCCATACCGTTTTCATATATAATTACCAGGTTAGTAAAGAAAACTGATATTACAACATTGGGAAGCGGTAATCCGGGTGCTACAAATGTTTACAGATCCTACGGATATAAACTCGGGTTGCCTGTTCTTATACTTGATATTGCCAAAGGATATATACCTGCTTACATAGCAAGCATGAGCGATATTCATTATGTGCTTGTTCCTGTTGTTGTTCTGGCAGTGATACTTGGACATGATTTTTCTCCTTTTCTCAAATTCAAAGGAGGCAAAGGTGTTGCCACAAGTGTAGGCATATTTTTATTTCTGGCTCCGGGTTCAACAATTTTGGTGATAATAATATTTACCGCCATAACAGTGATTTTTAAATTTGTTTCTTTTGGGTCTATTATGGCTGCGCTTTCATTCCCTTTTATCACATATTTTAAAGGAAACAGAGATTATTTCTGGCTTTCCGCTATAGTTGCGGGATTAATAATTTTTCAGCATCGTAATAATTTGAAACGACTTTGGTATGGCAGAGAAAAAAGATCGGTATAATATAGCTGTTCTGGGAGCGGGAAGCTGGGGAATTACCCTTGCGAAACTGCTTTATGAAAAAGGCCATAAGGTAAATTTATGGGAGTATAGCCTGTCCCAGAGCCGTAAGCTTGATAAAGAAAGAAGATTTCCTCCGCTCGGAAATTATATAATACCCAGGGGTATTAAAATAACTTCATCGCTGGGCCAGTCTTTAAATAGTTCGGATTACGCACTTCTTGTTGTTCCTTCTAAGGCTTTAAGGTCTACCTGTCTGGAAATGCAGAAGCTTAAAAAAGTATTGCCTCCTGTTATTATATCAGCAGTAAAAGGCTTTGATTATGAAAGCTTAAAAAGTCCGACACAAATGTTAAGGGCCCATTTAGGCAAAAGAGTGCATTTAAGTGTTTTATCCGGACCCAGTCATGCCGAGGAAGTAATAAAAAAAGTTCCAACAGCTGTTGTTTCTGCTTCATCAAATATTGAAACCGCAGCTGAAGTGCAAAAGCTTTTTTCAAATGATTATTTCAGGGTTTATACCTCTTCCGATGTCAGAGGTGTCGAACTCGGAGGAGCTTTGAAAAATGTAATTGCAATTGCTTCCGGAGTTACAAGGGGCCTTGGATTGGGGGATAATACCAGAGCTGCACTTATTACAAGAGGAAATAATGAAATTAAAAGCATCGGCATAAAAATGGGTGCCAGACAGGTAACTTTTAACGGGCTTTCAGGTATCGGCGATTTAATAGTTACTTGCTTTTCCGAGCATTCAAGGAATTATCGTTTTGGTAAATATCTTGGTGAGGGAAAGAGTTTTGAACAGGCTAAAAAGAAGGTTTCGGCAACAGTAGAAGGGGCTGATACTGTTAAAAGTTGTATTAAACTTTCTTCAATATACCGAGTTCCTATGCCTTTATGCAAAGCTGTTTATGAAATACTTTATAAAGGAAAAGATCCGGCTGTGGCAAGCCGAGAGCTTATGACCAG
>JBNJFW010000002.1:0-22149 GCA_051747165.1 Elusimicrobiota bacterium
AATAATAGTTGAATCCGGGCCTAAAAAAAGGCTTGAGCGCTATCTGGCTTCAAAAATTGATATGACAAGATCCGCTCTTAAAAAACTTATTGAAAAAGAGCTGGTAAGAGTTGACGGCAGCCTCAAAAGCGCCCATTACGGTGTTTCTGCCGGGGAAGTTATAGAATGCGAGATTCCGGAGAAAAAAAAGAACATTGAGCCGGGAAAACTTGAGTGCAATATAATTTATGATGATGAAGACATAGCTGTGGTAAATAAGAGTCCGGGAGTGGTTGTTCATCCGGCGCCCACCACAAAAGGTGCTACACTTTTAAACGCTCTTGCATGTAAGTATAAATCGCCTCACATAGTGCATCGCCTTGATAAGGATACATCGGGCGTAATGATAGTGGCGCTCAATGAGAAAGCGGCGTATAAGATTCGGAAGCAGTTTTCTCAAAGAAAAGTAAGAAAAGTATATAAAGCCCTGGCGGCAGGGGAAATAAAGCAAAAATCCGGAGAAATAGCCGCTCCCGTAAAACGTTCTCGGCGGGATCCTACAAAGATGAGAGTGGGCTGGTTTAATGCCAGAAAAGCAGTAACTCGTTTTCGCGTAATGAAAAGATATTCAAATGCCTCTTTTTTGGAACTGTATCCTATTACGGGAAGAACGCACCAGATAAGAGTGCATTTATCTTATATGGGGCATCCGATTTTAGGCGACGGGAAATATTCCGAAACTTTTGGAGCCGCCCGACGGCAGATGTTGCATGCCGAGAGAATATCTTTTATTCACCCGGGAAGCGGCAGCAGAGAAAGGTTTTTTGCTCCTCTGCCGGATGATTTCACCGGGGTTTTGGAAACTTTAAAGATGAAAGGGAAATAAAAGAAAAAAAATTAAAAGAATGAGCTCTGAATTTAAAAAAAACGCGGATCTGGCAAACAGATTAATAAAAAAGATAAGAAATGAAAGAAGCAAAAACGGATTGCTTGTTATTATTTCCGCTCCTTCGGGAACGGGAAAAACCACTCTAAGCCGTCTTATAGTGGAAGAAACAGAAAAAGCCGTGCGTTCAATTTCATTTACAAGCCGCAGCCCGGGAAAAGGTGAAAAGCACGACCGGGATTATTTTTTTCTTGACAGAAAGGAATTTAAGAAAAAGATAAAAAAAGGAGAGTTTCTTGAATGGGCAGAAGTACACGGCAACTATTACGGTACCTCAAAAAATTTTGTGGAAAGTGAACTTAAAAAGGGAAGTTATATTATACTGGATATAGATATTCAGGGCGGGCTTCAGATAAAAGAAAAAAAATCAGAGGCCGTACTTATATTTCTCATGCCGCCTTCTTTTCAGGAGCTTGAAAAAAGAATAAAAAGAAGGAAAAGAGAGTCTGTTGCTCAGATCAACAGGCGTTTAAATGAAGCTTATGAGGAAATAAACGGAGCTGAGAATTATGACTACATAGTTTTCAATGATGAGCTTTCGGAAGCATTAAGCGAAGTTAAAAGCATAATCAGGGCCGAAAGCCTAAAAATTAAAAGCTAATACCGGAAAAATGGAGGATAAAAAGATGAAAGAGAAGTTGTTAAAGCAAATTTATGACAAGGTGGATAATCAGTGGCTGTTTATAGTAAGAGCTTCTGAAAAATACGACCAGGAGTTTAAAAAAACAGCGAAAATCGGGCAGCCGCCTAAAATTGAGGATATTTTAGAAAAGATGTTTAGTGCGGAAAACAAAGACTACGGAAATGCAAAAGATATAGACCCGGATAAAGAGGGGGAATCAGAAGAAGGAAAAGAAGAAAAAGAAAGCAAAAAGTGAAATGAAAATTATTCTTGGTATAAGTGGCGCAGTGGCGGCTTATAAATCTGCTTTTCTGTCCCGCCTTTTTGTTAAGCAGGGCTGGGAGCTGAAAGTTGTCATGACCGAAGCAGCTAAAAAATTTATATCCCCCCTTACCTTTAAAGCTCTTAGTTCGAATCCGGTTTACAGTGAAATGTTTAGTCAATTGTATGATCCCGCCCATATATCTCTTTCTAAATGGGCTGATTTAATAGTGGTTGCTCCCGCTACGGCCAATACCCTGGCCAAAACTACTGCCGGCCTGGCTGATAATCTCCTCTCTTCCATTATTCTTGACTTTTCCGGTCCGGTTGTTTTGTGTCCGGCTATGCATGCGGGGATGTGGAATGCCCCTGCAACCGTTTGCAATATTAAGGTCCTTAAAGAAAGAGGTTTTATTATAGTCGGGCCCGGCTACGGTTCTCTGGCATGCGGAGATGAAGGAAAGGGAAGGATGAGTGAGCCGGAAAATATATTAAAAGAAATAAAGAAATTAAAAAAATGCAAAGAGGATGAATCTTAAGGGTCTGAATATACTTATAACGGCAGGCCCTACTTTTGAGATGTGGGATGATATAAGATGCCTTACTAATCTTTCCTCCGGAAAAATAGGATATGCTCTTGCCCGCCATAGCCTTAATTCGGGAGCCTCCACTACTTTGATATCTTCAGCGAAGGGTCATTTAGATAAGCCGGGAAAAATCCTGAAAATTTTAAGTGCCATGGATATGTTTGATGCCGTAAAAAAAGAATTTTCCTTATGCGATATATTCATATCGGCCGCTGCGGTTTGCGATTTCCGGCCGGAACGATTAAAAGGAAAAATCAGTAAAAGAAAAAACCGGCCAAAAGAAATAAGGCTCATTCCCAATCCGGATATACTTAAGTGGGCATCTCGACATAAAGAGAAAAAGCTTCTTGTGGGATTTGCTCTGGAGGATGATTACAACCCGCAAAAGGCCAAAAGAAAAATGAAAGAGAAGAAATGTGATGTAATGGTGGCTAACACAAAAGAAAATCTCGCTGCAGACCGTAAGACTTTTTTTCTTTTAACAAAAGAAGGTTCGGTTTTGCATAGGAATATTTCTCTGGAAGAAACGGCAGGTTTAATACTTGAAAAATGTGTAAAGATAAAAAATACCTTTTAAAAAAATATCTTTTAAGGCGCAGAGAAAACGGTGAAGAAGGTTTTTATTTCTCCGGGGACAATTTTAAATTCAATATACCCGGTGAAAAAGAAAAAAGCGAAAAAGGAGCAATTGATTCAATGGATTTGAAAAAACTGGAAAAAGAAGTTGAAAGCTGCAGAAAATGCCCCCTGGGCAATTACAGGCTTAACCCCTGTATTGGAGAAGGCGACAGCCGGGCTAAGATAATGTTTATAGGGGAGGGCCCCGGCTTTTCCGAAGATCATATGGGCAGGGTTTTTGTGGGCCGGGCCGGCAAGCTTTTAGATAAAATAATAAGCGGTGCCCTTAAAAGAAAAAGGAGCCAGGTTTATATAACCAATATTGTAAAATGTCATCCCATGAAAAACCCTTCAAATCCGGAAAAAAGAGGAAATGACAGGGCCCCGAATGAAACGGAGGTCAGAGCCTGCATGCCTTATTTATACCGCCAGATTAAAATAATAAACCCCCGGGTGATAGTTCCCCTGGGCTCCCCCTCCACTAAGAGTATTTTAAAAAGAAAAGAAGGTATTTCGCGCTTGAGAGGTAAATCATACGAAATAGAAATAGATTCAACTAAATTTACTGTTGTTCCCACATATCACCCTGCCTATCTGCTTAGAAATAATTCAAAAAAAGCAGAAGTTTTTGAGGATACTAAATTGATTCTTTCTCTGCTTTGAAAACTATTGAAGTTGTTTTTCCCATACCGGTATTTAAAAGCTTTTACTACCTTGCTCCGGAAAATGTCCAAAGATTTTCAAGAGTAAAAGCACCTTTCGGAAAAAGGCATATAGAAGGATATGTTATAGGAGATGCAGGCTCTGCGCAAAAGGGAAAGTGGAAACTGAAGGAAATCAGCCGGGTTATTGATTCCGAGCCTCTGCTTACTCCGCAGCTGTATAAACTGGGTGTTGAAATGAGCCGCTATTACCTTTCACCTCTGGGCGAGGTCCTGGGGGTAATTCTTCCTTCCTTTATAAAGGAATATAAGAGGAAAAGATCTTTAAATAATACCCCTGTAAAACATGAAAAAAAACAAAGCGGGATTCCCGATTATATAAAAAACGCTCTTTCTTCTCTTGCAGAGGAAAAAGGCAAGTCTCTTATTCACCGGGGATCTTATGTGGAAAAAAATTTGATTTATAAGTATTTTATTTCCTGTTTAGTTAAAAGAGGAGAGGGAGTTATACTTCTTGTTCCGGAAATAGCCTTTACCGGACAGATTACAAATACTTTTCTGCGAGAATTCAATTCAAGCGGTGTAGATATATGGCACAGCAAGGTTCCTCCCGGAAGAAAAATGGAAATAATTAAAAGACTTAAAAAAGGAAAAACAAAAATCTTAATAGGTACCCGTTCGGCGGTATTTGCTCCCATTAAAAATCTGGGAGCCGTTATAGTAGATGAAGAACAGGACCAGTCCTACAAAGACGAGAATTCACCCTACTATGATGCGCGCTGGGCAGCTGAAAAAAGGTGCGATATAGAAAAGGCCCGTCTTTTGCTTAGCAGTGCCACCCCGTCGGTGGAAAATTTTTACCGAGCCCGCAAAAAAGAAATTTCCTATGTTAAAATTACCAGGCCGCAAGAAAATGTTAAAAAAAATGAAGTAACTGTAGTTGACATGAAAAGAGAAAAGGGCTGGATGTTTTCCCGCTATCTTTTAAACAAAATAGAAAATAATCTCAAAGAAAAACGCCGCGCCCTTATTTTTGTAAACAGAAAGGGTTTTTCCCATTCTATAGTTTGCAGTAAATGCGGAGAAAACCTGAAGTGTCCCCGCTGCAGCATTAATCTGTCTCTGCGTTCGGGAAATCAGGAAATGAACTGTCATGTATGCAGCTATAGTACAACACTTCCGCAAGAATGTCCGCATTGCGGCGGCGCTGTTTTTAAATACCGGGGCTACGGAAGCGAAAGAGCTGAAAAAGCTTTAAAAAAAATGTTTCCCGAGTCCAAAGTTGACCGCCTTGATTTAAACAGCGTTAGAAAAAAATCAAAACAGAAAAAAATATATGAAGATTTTATCAACGGTAAAACTGACATATTAATAGGAACATCATTAATAACAGCGGGACTTGATTTTCCCGATGCTTCGCTCAGGGCTATACTTAACGCCGATACCCTGCTTTTTTTGCCGGATTTTCGGGCGGCCGAGAAAAATTATACTTTTCTGCGCCGGCTTTCTTTTAGAGGTTCGGAGGCGGAGAGAAAATCTGAAGTGGTAATACAGAGTTTTAATCCCGGCAGCTACAGCATAAAATTTCAAATGAGTGAAAATTATCTTGATTTTTATAAAGAGGAGATAGAGATAAGGAAAAACTGCGGCTTTCCTCCTTTTAAGAGTCTTATAAATATTATATGTTCGCATCGCAAACCGGAAAATGCCAAAAAAACAGCTTTTCATGTAAAAGATTTTGTGGAAAAAAATATTTCCGGAGTAGAAATACTTGGTCCTTCAGAAGCTCCCCGGTATAAAATAAGGGGTAATTTCAGATGGCAGGTTATGCTTAAAAGGTCTTCCTTTTCGGGTATGTATGAAAGGTTCAGGGATTTAAAGATATCTCGTCCTGTTAAATCCGTAAAAATCAAATTTGATGTAGATCCCTATGATATGCTTTAGGGGTTATTTTAAAAGAGATTTATGAGTTCTGCCTTGACAAGAGAGATGATATGAGATTATAATTTTAAAAGTAACGATGATTAAATATATAATATATCTTATAATTTTTATAGTTTTGCTTTTCGGGCTTATATGGCTGTCGGAAAAGCTTATGGCAAAATATGCTCCTGTTTTAGACGAAAAGTTCCGTGGAAATGCGTCTAAAAGAAAGCTGGATTTAAATAAACTGAATAACACCTGCTTAATAATATCCTTTATATTTTTTCTTTTATCTCTGCTTCCCGATATAAACAAAACCCTGTTTATTACCATGGCTTTTATTTTCCTTGTGCGTTCTTTAAAAGAAAAAATGTCTGTGCCAAAAGCTTTTTTTATGCTTATAGGAAGTTTTTCGGCAGGAGTGGTAATAAGCCTTGCCGGCACAATGACTCTTGAGCCGGCTCTTGTTGTAATATTTTTTATTATCTCAGTGCCCATGCTGATAATTGGATTTAAATGAGTTTTTTATTTTTTAACGGAGGCTGATATGAATGATAACAAAAAGAAAGTTCTGGTAGTTGACGACGACATCCAGGCTGTGGAGATGCTTTCAGTTATACTGGAGGACAAGGGTTTTGAGGTTATTCCCGCCTATGTAGGCGAGATAGGTTTAAAAAAGGCCAAAACGCACCTGCCTGATATAATAATTCTGGATATAACTATGCCCGGGATGGACGGTTTTAAAGTATGCGAAGAAATAAAAAGAAACCCTTCCACTTCTCATATTCCCATAATTATGCTTACGGGTAAGGATATGGGAAAGGATTTTGATAAAGCCATGGAAAAAAAAGCTGACTGGTATGTTGTAAAGCCCTACAATATTGAACATCTTTTAAAAGTGTTTGACAGGCTGATAAAATGAATATTAAATTTCTTAAAATATCTTTCAGGAAAAAAATTATTATAGCCGTAGTCGGCCTTGCTTCTATTCCGGTGGTGCTTATGGGTATCAACGCTTTGAGACTGGCCGGCGGATTTCAGTCCGCAGCCGGGCAGACTAAAGAAATGCTTCTTTCCAGTTTGGCCTCAAATGCAGAAAATTATTTCATAAGAGTAAACGAAAACCTGGGCTTCATAAAAATTGTTGAAGAGAACAGCGGAGATGATTCAAGAATAGCTTCCGTTCTTTTTAACGCGCTTATGTCAAACAGGGAAATGTCAGCTGTAGCTTATATAAAAGATAATAAGGTTGAAAAATTTTTCGGAGATGAGAAATTTGAAGGCTCTCTAAACAAAAGAGTTTCATCTCTTCTTAAAAAATACAAGGAAGGCGGCAACCTTCATCTTTCAGATTCTTTCAGGAAAAACGGCCTGCTTTATTTTGACCTCCTCTACTCACTTGAAAGTCCCGCAGATGAAATTTTAATAATGACTTTTTCACTTAATGAAATACAGGATATGCTTAATGCCAATAAAATTGAAGATACAGGTGAATTTGCCCTCTTAAAAGAAGACGGATTTCTTTTTGCGGGGTCGCAGGAGCTGGCGCGCCGTATGGATTATCTGTCCGTATCTGAGGTTCTCTCCGGCAGGGAGGAAAATTTAATAAAGCTTGACAGAGGGGAATACGTGCTTAAAGGACAGAAACTTAATCTGGCCTGGCCTATCTGGATTATTTTTACCCAGAGAAAAGGCGAAGCAAGAGCTCTAACCTCCAAGCTGAGGACAGATTCAATTTTATTTCTTTTTCTGATACTGGCTGCGTCCGGTATTTTAAGCTTTATGCTTGCCAGCGAATTCAGCAAGCCGATATCCAACCTCCTGGATGCGGTTAAGAAAAACTATAACGGAGAGCTTACGGTTAAAGCCCCTTTAAGAGAAAATGACAAAGGTGAACTTGCAGTGCTTATTAAAGGCTTTAATAAAATGATTGACGGTCTGAGAGAAGCAAGAGAAAAGCTTGTTGAAAAAGAAAAAATGGCTGCAGTAGGGGAAATGGCCAATGTAATCGGCCATGATATAAGAAATCCACTTGCGGCTATAAAAAACGGCACCTATTTTTTGCGGTATGCGGTAAAAGACAAAAATGATAAAATTGAAAAAACAATGAATATAATAGAACGCGAAATAGAAAATATTGCAAAAATAATTGAAGATCTTCTGGGTTATTCGCGTCAAAGGCCCCCCGAGTTGTCTCCCGTAGACGTAAAGGGGCTTGCAGACGAGGCCATTTCAATAATTGAAGTGCCCGAAAATGTACGCATTGAAAAAAATTACAGCCGGAATCTTCCGGAATTTAATTTGGACAGAAATGAAATTAAACAGGTACTTGTTAATATTATAAATAATGCCGTGCAGGCATGCGAAAAAGAAGAAGGTGTGGTAAAGATTATTACGGAAAAAGATTATAACGGGAATTTAATTATAAGAGTTATTGACAACGGTGAAGGAATTCCCAAGGACAAAATGGAAAATATATTTAAAGCTTTCTACAGCACCAAGGGTGGGGGTACGGGTCTGGGAATGTCTTCCGCCAAAAATATAATTGAAAGACACGAAGGTAGCATAAATGTGAAATCAGAAGTTAAAAAGGGTAGTGAAATTATATTGACCGTTCCTTTTCTTAAAATAAAAGATGAAAAATAAAAAAAACAGAAAACTTATGATAGTGGATGATGAGATTAGTATGCTCACCACCCTGCAATTCATATTTGAAGATAATTCTTTTGATGTTACCATGGTTTCAAGCGGGCCGGAAGCCCTGGATAAATTAAATAAAAATAATTATGATGTGGTATTGCTGGATGTATATATGCCGGAAATGGACGGCCTTCAGACTCTCCGCCAAATTAAGAAAGTTTCTCCATCTACAGTGGTTTTTATGATGACGGGATATAAAGACAGTTCCCAGGTGAAAAAATGTATTGATGAGGGAGCTATTACTGTTTTCTACAAACCTTTTTCTGTCAATAATATTCTCAGCATAATGAAAAAAATAACCGACAGGCCCGTTGTCCTTATAGTTGACGACAGAATTGATGACAGGTCTATAATGAAAAACGCCCTGGAAATACATGATTTTCGAATTGTCGAGGCTGGGGATGGTATTGAAGCGGTTGAAAAATTAAAAAAAGGCAATTTTGATATATGCCTTGTGGATTACAGAATGCCTAAAATGAACGGAATAGAAGTTATTGAAAAAGTAAGAGAACTGTCTCCCCGAACAAATGTCATAATGGTTTCGGGATATACTCTTGAAGAGACTATTAAAAAAGAGTTAAAAGAAAAAGAGGGAGTCGCTTTTTTAAAAAAACCTTTTGAGATAAATAATTTAATTGATATCATTAAAGAGAAATAAAAATTAATATGTTTTTTGAAACGGAAAAAAATTATGGCAGAAGAAAATAAAATTCTTATAACTGACGATGACGCTTCCATAAGGACTACCCTTCAGTTTATACTTGAGAGAAAGGGCTATTATGTTGATACGGCAGATAACGGAAACGAAGCTTATGATAAGATTAAATACGCTGATGTTGATGTTGCCGTGCTGGATTACAAGCTGCCGGATACCGATGGAGTTAAGCTGTCAAGGAAAATAAAGGAAGAAAACAGTGAAATAGAGATAATCATTCTTACCGGAAAAGCTTCGCTTGAGAGCGCCATTAAAGCTGTTAAAGAAGATGTCTTTGACTACCTTCTTAAACCTGTTAATCCCGACGAATTAATAAAAGTTATTGAAGACGCATTGAGAAAAAAGCGTCTCATAAGAGAAAACCGGGAGCTTATATGGGAGCTTAAAAAGAAAAACAAGGAGCTGGAGAGGCTTAACAAGTTTAAAAGTGGTTTAATTTCAATGCTTTCTCATGATTTAAGATCGCCCATAAGCTCATTGAAGGGTTTTAATGAATCCTTTCTTCAGGGTTTTCTTGGAGATTTAACAGAAAAACAAAAGAACGTTATAAAAACGGAAAACAAAGTTATAGACACCATGATGGAGCTTATAAACAGCCTGCTTGATATACAGCAGCTGGAATCCGGAAAACTAAAGATGAATATGAAAAGTTCATCCATGGTTGATGATGTTGTTAAACCCGTTTTGGAAAGAATTTCCATAGTGGCGGAAGATAAAAACATTGAGATAAATTTAAATACAGAGGAAGTACCGGATATAAATATTGACCCCAACAGAATTTCCCAGGTTTTTCAAAACCTTCTGCAGAATGCGATTAAATTTACTCCTGAAGGGGGTAAAATAGATGTCCGGGTTAAAAACAGCGATCTTGGAGTTGAGCTAAGTGTAGAGGACTGCGGCGTGGGGATAGAAAGAAAAGAACTGAATACTATATTTGAAGCATTTTACACCAAAAGCGGGTTTGCCCAGGGAAGGGGAATAGGGCTTACAATTTCCAAGGAAATAATAAAAGCTCATGGCGGTATGATATGGGCTGAATCCGAGGGCAGAAATAAAGGAAGCAAGTTTGTTTTTGTTATTCCTGAAGATATAAAAAAAACAAGTGAACAATAGAACAAAAAAAATTATTAATAACAAATATGTTATAGACCGCCTCATAGGCGTGGGAGGGGTGGCATTTGTTTATAAAGCCTGGGATAAGATGCTGGATAAATATGTCGCGGTAAAAAAGATACATAAAGAGTTTGCAAATGACGCCAAGTTTGTGGATATGTTCAGGGAAGAAGCTGTCAATACCGCTAAACTGGAATATGAGAATATTGTAAGGGTTTTAAATTTTGTTATAGATGACGGCGATTATTATATGATTATGGATTATGTTAACGGAGTGGACCTTGAATACATGCTGGATAAGTGCAAAAAACGCAATGTCAAAGTGCCGGAGGAAATTGCCGTTCACATAATAGCTGAAATAACAAAGGCTCTTGATTATGCTCATAACCTTAAAGATGATGTAACCGGTAAGCCCATAAATATAGTCCACAGAGATATTTCTCCGGGTAATATCATGCTTTATTATGACGGCAGAATAAAGCTCACGGATTTCGGTATAGCAAAAGCGGGGGGAGATCCGGAACCTAAAAACAACAAAATTAAGGGGAAACTTGTCTATATGTCTCCGGAACAGGCAAAATGCAAAGATGTGGATGCCCGTTCGGATCTTTTCGGCTGCGGGCTTGTCTTATATGAAATATTGACCGGAGAAAAGCCCTATGACGGGAAATCTGATATAGACATATGGAAAAAAGCAAAAAACGCCCATGTTGACTTTTCCCGGCTTAAAGAACAAAATGTCAGCAAGGACTTAATAAAAATATTAAAGCGTATGCTTAAAAAAGATTCTCAGGCAAGGTATCAGAGCGCCGCTGAAATGTTTATTGATTTAAAAAAGTATTTAAGCAAAAGCGGGAGCACAGCTGAAAACGAAAAAAAATACACCAGGTTTCTTTCCATGGTTTTAAAAGAGGAAATAGATGCTGCGGATATGGAAACAAAAAAGGATATGGAATATAAAAATGAAATGGAAGAGGAGTCCGATCGAAAAAAGAGCAAAGAAAGTGACAATTCGGCTCAAAATAATGACCGCTATGATGAATACAGGGATGATTATTATGACCAATTTGATGATGAGGAAGAAGAAAATGAAGCTCCTTTAAAAAAAAGAAAGAAAAAAGCGCCGCTTAAATTTTTGTTTTTTATAATATTGGCAGGCGGACTGGGGTTTGGATATTTTGACCTGGGAAAAAATGATTCGATTTTAAGAAATAATTTTTATAAAATTTACAGTATGATTGACTCCGAAAGTATTGTTTTTAAAATTGATACAGACCCCAGCGGCGCTGATATACAGGTGATTGATTCAAGGGGAAAAGATTTTTTGAGGGAAAGTAATTTAAGGACAACAACTCCCGTTTTTATTTCAAATATTGAAAAAGGAGACTATACAATTATAGCCCGCAGGGAAGATTTCGGTACAATTTCCAGGCAGATGCAGATAAACGGCAATAAAGAAAACAACGGCGTTTTAATAGCAAACGCCACTAAAGAAAACAGTTCTTACATACTTCCTTTTGATGTAAAAATACGGGTTAATTCGAAACCTGGCGGTGCTTCTCTGTATATAAACGGCAGAAATATAGGTACCACTCCCTATCGGGGGGTTCTCGAGGTGGGGAGATATAATCTACAGATGTTCAAGGAAGGCTTTGGAGAACTGGGGGTTGAAGACGCCGATTTAAAAGATCCTGATTATGTTGACGGTATCTGCGTGCTGGATATGAGTGTCTCCATGGACCGTCAAACCGGGGTGGATTACCGTTTCTGGGAAGTTGAAGAAAGGGTAACGGATAAGAAAAAAGAGGTTAGTGTTACAGGATTTTTAAGGTAAGTAAAATGAATAAAATAAAAAAGATAGGAAATAAATATATTATTATTGCAGAAACCGGAGAAAGCAGCTTTTTTCGATACTATAAGGCCATGGACTTGGAGCTGTGGAAATGGGTAAGCGTAAAAAAAGTCAAGGAAAAATACTTAAAAAACCCTTCGGCAAAGGATTTATTGAGAAAAGAATGCTTTAATAGCTTAAAGCTTAAAAACACCGGGATTCTTAAAACCCTTAATTACGCAGAAGAAAAAGAAGGCTTTTATATTATAAATGATTACACTGTCAATATAAGCTTTAAACATATAATAAATAAACATGCCGGTCAAAAAAAACTTTTTCCCCCGGAACTTTCTGCCTTTATAATAGCCGAAACTTTAAGGGCACTGGATTACGCCCATAGTTTAAAGTCCGGGCGGGGCGGTTCTGAAAACGGATTTGCGCATTATGCCCTTTCACCTGAAAATATTTTAATATCAGAAAGAGCCGGAATTAAACTTGAGGGCTTTGAGACTAAGGCTTTACTCAATGTCTCGGAAAAAGCATTAAAAGCCAGACTCCCTTATTTATCCAGCGAACAGATAAATAAAAAGGAAACCGGCTGCCAGAGCGACATATACAGCTGCGGACTTATTTTTTACGAGGCCCTTACCGGCAAAAAAGCTTACGGCAAAGACAGAACAGCGGATTCTAAAATAGACATCAGGATTCTTGACCAGAAAAGAGTTCCCGCCCGGATTAAAGACATATTAAAACGAATGCTTCAGCGTGACCCTTCAAAAAGGTATTCTTCCGCTCAAGAATGCCTGAAGCATATTGAAGAATATTTAAACGGTCCTATAGGTATGGAAAAATGGAAAAACAGTCTGCTTGAATTTTTAAATAAAAATTTTTATCAGGAGCTAAAAACGCCGGACCCGGAGGCAGATAATGAAGAGAATAAAAAACTTTCACTTATAAATTTTAAAACTGAAATCAAATATCATGGCAGGACATACATAGTTAAATATGTTAAAAACAGCCGGGGGAAAGCAAAAAACATTGAAGTTTCTACCCAAAAAGGGAATAAAACAAAAATTAAAGATAAAATAGAAGATGAATTTAAATCCCTTTACAGTAAAAATAAGATAAAGGAAAGCTTTAGTATAAACAGTTTATACAAAGAGGCGGAACTAAAGCCGCAAGATCTAAATAAAAAGGATAAAATTGCCGAAGATAAGAAAACCTCTGCGCCTGCACATGAATCCGATACCGTAAAGAAAGGGGAAAGAGATTCCAAGAAAGATAATATAAGCAAAGAAAAAAACGAACCCGAAGAAAAGAAGGAATTTAAATCTTCTGCTCAAGAAGAAGAGGCAGTTGTCCCCCACATGGAAGAAAAATTTTTAGACCGGCAAATGGCTTTTGAAGAAAAAGAAAAAACCGTAATTGATTTTGTCCTTGATTCCGCTAAAAAGTATAAAAAAATAGTTCTTTCTTTATGTATTTTTCTGGTAGGAGTATTTATAACCTTTGCTGCTGCCGACACTTATTTCCAGATGACACCCCTGGGAATTAAAATAAACAATATAATATGGCCTCCCGCTTTAAGTATAGACACTTTTCCTTCCGGTTCCCGGATAAGAATTTTAAACAGCCGGGGGGAGGATATTATTCAAAGGCACGGTTACAGCCGGGTAACTCCGTCTCATATTAAAAAGATATCCCCGGGAACATACACTCTTAAACTCTCTAAAGATAACTTCGGCGAAATCACAAGGGTTATAAGTGTAATGGAGCAAAAGAGGGGGGAACAGCAAATTAATGTGGTAGGAGCCAGGAGCGAGCAGGGTGTGTATGTGATTCCTTATGAAGTTCGTATTGATATTGACTCCAGCCCTGCTCAAGCCGAAGTATTTTTGGATGGAAAAAATGTGGGCCGGACTCCTTTCAGCGGTGATATCGAAATAGGCAAATACAGTTTGAAACTTGAGCGCGAGGGTTTTGAACCCCTCGGTACGGCAGACATTCCCGATTCAATGCAGCCGGGCGTATGCGTAATAGACACCTCGCAGGTATCCGATTACCGGCACATGGTTGATGACAGATTTTGGAGTATTGATGAGGAAAGGCTCTCGGACAGGAAAAAGAAACTTAATATAAATGCCCGCCTGTATAGGCGCATTGCTCTAAAATCCGAGCCCAAAGGGGTGGAGATAACAGTCACCGACAGCGAAACTTCGGAAGTAAAATACAGCGGCACTACACCTGTAGAAGATTTAATGCTGAGCGTAGGTGAATATGATATAGAATTAAAAAAGGAGGGGTATGAATCTGTGGCGAAAAAGCTTGATATAGGTGTGGATACCGAAGATATATTGCAGATGAGCATGAACAGATACATAACCGTAAATGCTGTTGAAGAAGGTACGGGAAGAAAAATAAATGCCGATATTTTTATTTCAAGTCCCGGTATGGCCACAGTAAGAGGAAAGACTCCGGTAAGAGTGGCCTTGCCTCTTGAAAATGCAAAGTTTTCGCTTGCCAGGGAGCCCTCATACGAGTCCGTTAACATTAGCAGAGATGTCAGGAGGCTTTCTTCTAATTTCAATGTGCGTATGCGCTTAAAGCAGCCTCATTTAACGGTTAATGCGGTTGATTATGAAACCGGGAAGGGAATAGAAGGAGCTACAGTTTGGATAAATGATATATTCTGGAAGAGAACAGATTCATCAGGTCAAGCCTCGGGTTATATAAAGGAAGCTGCGGATTTATATGAAATAGTAATAAAATCTGACCGGCACGGCGAATATAAAACTTCATTAAATATAGATAAAGGCCATAGAAGAAATTTAAATGTTACCCTGGGGCAGCCACAAGACGCTATACTGAAAGTCGAAACACCGGCCGGGCATTCTTTAAAGTCAATTAGCATTGACGGCGAAACTGTTAAGCCCGGCGCTTTTAATGTAATAAGAAACATTGCCCGGGGAAACAGGCGTGTTGAAATAGAACTGGAGGGTGTGGACAGTAAGGCATCAAAAACCCTTAATTTTTCCAGTAGTGAAGAGTTTATACTGCTTAAGGTAAAAGAAAGCGGCGGCAAAGTGAGTTTAGAGTCAATGCAGCCTCCTGGCATAAAACTTCAACTGGTTGACTATAATAACCGGGAGCCCGTTCCGGGGGCGAAAATATGGCTTGGCGACAGGATGATAGGGCGCACAAATGAAAATGGTTTTTATTCCTCATTTGCAGTAGTTTCTCCCGGGAAATATACCTTAAGGATAAAAAAAGAAGGATTCAGTGAAATTATCGAAGCAGTTGAACTTGAAAACAATAAGATTAAGGATTTGGTTGTGAAAGCGGGAGTACCTCATAACGGGGTCATAGTATTTGATATATCGGATGAAATATATGATGCCCGAATCTATGTTAACGGGGAATACCGGGGGGAAAATGTGAGTATGCTTTCCAATATCAGGCGGGGGAGTAATTTAATAGAAGTGCAATCGGATATTTACGATTCCGGCACTTCAAAAATAATAAATCTGGGCGAGAAGAATTCGCTTGCCGCCGTAAGATTATCTGTAGAGGAAAACGATTTATTTTTAAAAGAGATAGATCCCGCGGAACATCTGCGCTGAAAAAAACAGGTTTTTAAAATAAATATAAATAATATACAGGAGGAATATGAGTAAAAAAGTGCTTATAGTTGATGACGACCGGATTTTTCTGGAGGTTGCCGAAGGGTTTTTAAAGTACATGGGCTATGATGTTTTAACCGCTACCGGCGGTGAAAAGGCTCTTGAACTTGCCCTGTCAAAAAGCCCCGATGTTATGCTTGTTGATGTTGTTATGCCGGGAAAAAGCGGGTTTGAGGTTTGCCGGGAAATAAAAAATAAAAAAGAAACAAAAAAAATCGGAGTTATAATGGTTTCGGGAAATATAGACGAAATTGAAAAAGGCTTTGATTACGGGGCGGATAACTGCATTATAAAGCCCGTGGATTGGAATAAGCTTGCGGAAAGAATCAAGGAATTATAATAATTGTACAAAGGAAAAATAATAAAAAATAAATATATAATTGACAGGCTTATAGGTACCGGAGGCCTGGCATCTGTGTACAAGGCATGGGATATAATGCTTCATAAATATGTGGCTGTCAAAAAAATTCATAAAAAGTATGCAAAAGATGCTAAGTTTGTAGATATGTTTAGGGAAGAAGCTATCAATACTGCCAGACTCGAGCATGAAAATGTAGTCAGGGTGTTAAATTTTTTAAAAGAAGAAGATGACTATTACATGATAATGGAATATGTCAAGGGAGTTGACCTTGAATACCTGCTGAAAAAATGCTCTCAGATGAAAATTGCGGTTCCTCATGAAATAGCGGTTCATATCATAGCCGAAATAACAAAAGGTCTCAGCTTTGCCCACGCCAAAAAAGATGAGCTTAGCGGAAGACCCCTTAACATCGTTCACCGGGACATAACTCCGGGCAATATTATGCTTTATTTCAGCGGCAGAATAAAGCTTGCCGATTTTGGTATAGCGAAAGCCGGCTCGGCCAGGCACGATGAGGATAAAATTAACGGTAAGATATCATATCTCTCACCCGAGCAGGCCCAGGGCAAAGCTCTGGACGCCCGCTCGGATATTTTCGGATGCGGCCTTGTGTTTTATGAACTGTTGAGCGGCGAAAAAGCCTATGAGGGCGCAAGCGAAACGGAGGTTTGGAAAAAGGCTAAAAACGCTAAAATCGATTTAAAAAAAATTAAAAAAGCAGAAGTTGACCCCCATTTAATTAATATTCTGCGAAAAATGCTTCGTAAAAACCCCCAAGAACGTTATCAGAGCGCCTCCGATATGTTTGTGGATATAAAAAAATATTTAAGCAGAGTCGGAAGAAAAGATGAAATGGTGGAAAGATATATATATTTTTTAAATGAAGTTCTGGGCGAGGAAAAGAAATACGAAGAAAAAAACGGGTTTTATGACCCTGAAAAAGAAATTGAAATTATAAAAAATTCCACTGAAAGCGAAAAAAAGGAAATAAAAAAAAAAGAGACTTTGCCCGCCGGCAGTTCTTCTGCGCCTGCCTCCCCGGATAAAACAAAAGATAAAACCGTAATTGAATTTGTATTTAATACTGCCAAAAAGCACAAAAAAATAATAAAAACAAGTTTACTTTCTATTATAGCGGCATTTATTATGTTTAGCTCCGTTGATTTTTTTGCCCGAATGACTCCTGTGGGGGTAAAGATTTACAATTACTTCAATCCGCCCGAATTAAGCATTGACACCGAGCCTTCAGGAGCCGCTTTAAAAATAGTTAACGAAAAAGGTGTGGATATAGTTGAAAAAGGCTCCTATAAATCCCGCACTCCTTTGCATCTTGAAAAAATATCCCCGGGCACTTATCTTTTAGAAGCCTCCAAAGAAAATTTCGCAGAGATTACAAGAGTTCTTGAGGTTTTTGAGAGGGAAACAGGCGGACGAAAGTTTCAGATATCGGGCGCCCGGCAAAAAGGAGACATATATGTAATACCTTTTGAAGTGGAAGTAAATATAGAGTCAATTCCTTCCGGCTCTGAGGTCTATATAAATGGTATAAGTGCAGGCAGAACTCCTTTTAGTGGAGAGCTGGAAATAGGAGAGCATAATCTGCAGCTTGTGCACCAGGGCTATGAAACTCTCGGCTCCTCTGATCCCGCCTCCGGCATGCAGACCGGCCTTTGTCTTATAGACACCTCCGGAGAACCTGAAGGTCAGGATATGATTGATTATGACTTTTGGGACATATCCCGGGAGCAAAGCGATGAGGGAGCGAAGGCTTTTAAACTTGAGGGAAGCCTTTGGAAATATGTTTCCCTGGTATCGCGGCCTCAGGGAGCTTCAGCTTATCTCAGATATCTGCGTACGGGTGAGACCTTTAATTTGGGAGCTACGCCCACCCGGGATTTAAAACTTGTCTCCGGAGATTATCATGTGAGCTTTGAAAAAGCCGGATATGAAAAATTGGAGTCCGAGTTTACCCTAAATGACCGAACAGAAAACACCCTTGAATTTATTATGAATAAATATGTAACCCTGAGCGCCTACGATCATGAAACAGGGGACCCCTTAAATGCAAGCGTGGCCGTATTTAACCGGAATATCAATACCATAAGGGGAGAAACTCCTATGCGGGTTTCCTTGCCTCTTGAAAAAGTAAGTTTCAGTTTTTCAAAAGAACCGGCTTATGAGCCCTTAAGCATAGAAAGAAATATTGAAGACCTCGGAGACACCCTCCGGGTAGCAATGCAGGTAAGAGATCCCCACCTTAGCTTAAGCGTTGAGGATTATTTTACGGCCAGGTTTATTGAATCCGCCGAAGTTTTTATAAACGAAGAGCTGTGGAGAGAAACGGGCAGAGGCGGCCAGGCCATGGGTTACGTTGATATCCCCCCGGGAAAGTACCCGATAAGAGTTGCACATGAAGATTATGATGATTACAAAAGCGTAGTCGATTTAAATAAAGGACAGAGGCAAAGGCTTGAAGTAAGGCTGGGGGCTCCTTCAGACGGGATAGCTTTGCTGGATATACCGGAAGGTATCACAATAGATTCTGCTTTAGTTGACGGCAGAGAAGTAAAAATAAACAGGGATGATACAATAAGAAATATTATGAGGGGCAGACGTCATATTGATATAAAAATAAGAGACAGCCAAAAAAAGGTTTCCGGCTATTTTGAACTCACCCGGCCGGAAGAATTTGTCATAATAGAAATAAGCGAAAAAGACGGAGAGTTTAACCTGGAAGCTAAAGGTCCTCCGGGCCTGAGAGTCAGGGTAAGCGACAAAACAGGAGGGGAGCCTGTAGACGGCGCTTTGTTGTCTCTTGATGACAAACTTCTGGGAGAGACAAATGAAGAGGGGATATATGCTTCATATCTGCTTCAGACCTCCGGCGAATATACACTTAAAGTGTCCGATCCGGCTTTAAAACCGGCGGAAAAATTAATAAGTCTCTCCAGCGGCAGGACTACGGAAGTAAACCTGGAAGTAGATGCTCAAGACCCTTAAATCTTGAAACTCATTGAAAACCTGTGAAGAGACCCCATGCTGTCGTAGCTGTAAGAATAATCCAGAAACATAGTAAAATCGGATATTTCAAATTCAGCTCCCCCGCCCGCGTTCCATGAAAGGACTCTGTTTAAATGGCTTATGTAGGAGTGCCTGTTTTCAATGCATATCTCTTTTAATCCGGTTCTTAAGGAAAGATTTCTTAAAAAGCCTTTTTTTGCTTTAGCGTTTAATTCCCCGCCCATAGACAGCGTAAGAGGCATGTCCTCTTTTTGGATAAGATCTGCTGCGGCCAGAAAATTAAGTAGCTCCCCTATATCTTCCTTATAGCTCAATCCGAGTTTTGACTGCATGGGCGAGCTGTCGGTATGCCCGTTATCCCATTTAAGGACTGCCCCCGAATTAACGCTGAGTCCCATATCTATTTCATCGGATAGAGAAAGAATCATTCCCATTTTCACATCACCTCCGGAAGCGGAAGCTTGAGGTATGCCTTCAAAGTTCTGTCTTAAGTATTTTATATTTGCGCCTACAATTAAATTATCGGGAAAAAGGGGATAGCCCGCCGAGAAAATTAAAGCCGTTTCCCTGTTATTAAAGCTTCCCTCCCTTATTATAGTCCCGTCAGACCTCTTATCGGTAATAGGAATGTCATCATTTCGCGCCGATGCCAGAGACAAAGATACTACCCCCGAATGACTTATGCCCAGCTTTTCAATTGGTGAGGTAAAGCTGAAATAACTAATAGAAGGGGTTATATCAGCCAGACCAGGCCATTTTTCGCTTGCCCCCCCGTGAAACATAAGTGAAGCGTATATGCTATCAAGCCGGGCTATACCTGCAGGATTCCAGTATACGGAGAAAGGGTCCCCCGATACCGCCGTAAATGCGCTGCCCATAGCCAGGGGCCTGGCTCCCGCACCCATTTCCAGAAAAGCTGCTGCGGAGGAAGCTCCTGCCGGCTTATAAGCAACAAGCAGTAGTACAGCGCCAATTAAAAGTCTCTTTAATTTAAATATATAATAAAAATTCATGGATTCACCTCACTTTCTATCTTAAAACGGCAACAGGTAAATATCTTCTGTCCTCCCCGCTGCCCTCGGCTATTATTTCCGCATAATATATACCGTTTGCCACGGTCTTGCCTGCAAAATTTTTGCCGTCCCAGTTTTCTTCATTTAAACCTGCCGGGCGCCTTTCTTTTTTTACCAGAGTCCTGACAAGAGACCTGCCCGAGTCATATATGTTTATTTTAACCTCGGCATCTTCTCTGAGCACATAATTAAAAATAGTTTTCTCCGCGCCGGGGCAAAAAGGGTTGGGAGTATTAAAAAAATCGCTGATAAGATTTTTCCCTACCATAAAATATGCAGAAGAAGAAATGTCGTCTATGTACCTGCCGTCATTTACGGATATGCTTAAATTATACTCCTCACCGTCTTGCAAAAAATTTCTCCCCCGGCGGTATGTAATCCGCCCTGATTCCGGGATAAATTTCAAACCCGGGTCTTGAGGATAAATAACTTCCTTAAAAACTCCCGGACCTCGTATGATTAAACTTGCTTTTTTTAGATTTTTTTCATCTATTTCTCCGCTAAGTTCAAATTCAAAAACCGGATCCGTTGAGTAACGGGCAAAGTTCCCCGGCTGAATAACTTTAAGCTCCTGCTGACGCACCCTGACTTTTATTACGTGGTTTCTGTATTCTTCTCCTCTTTGCCATCTCCACTCTATGAAATTTTCATCTCCAGGATAAAATCTTTTATAAGAGCAGGTTCCTATTTTAACCTCAAAGCTGTTTCCCTCCCTTAGGGCATCATATTGCCAGGGGCCTTCGTATTTTACCTCGTCCTCTTTGTTGGCTATTCTGTAAGATACAGTGTCTGTATCATGCTCATAACCCTCAATGGTGATTGAACTTATCACTATGTCCCCGTATCTCCATGAGGAAGAGGGAGAGGAATCCCTAAAAATTATATCTCCGTATCCTGCAGCTGCGCAAGCCCAAAATACAAGTCCTGTCAAAAATAAAACCCTGTTCTTTAAAAATCTCATCTTCTTAAAACAGCAATGGATCTGTACATCCTGTGCTCCTGCCCGTTTTCTGCTATAATCTCGGCATGATAAATGCCGTTTGCTGTAAACTCTCCCTTAAAGTTTCTTCCGTCCCATATTTCCTCATTTTGTCCCGGCAGCTTTAATTCATTTTTAACTATATTTTTTACAAGCGACCTTGAATTGTCATATATGTTTATGCTTACTTTTGCCTTTTTCCCCAGGTAGTATCTGAAAGTTGTGTCCCCCCCACTTGGATTAAAAGGATTGGGATAATTAACAAAATCCGAGATAAGCTCGTCTGCTACTATAAAAGATGTTGATTTAATAGCTGTTTTTTCGTTGTCCGCTTTAATTTTTATTAAGGCTTCGTATTCCTCTCCGCTTTTAAGCGCCGGCCCGGAATAAGTAAAACTTAAGATCCCGGTTGATAGGTCATAATTTAAATCTCCGGGATACGAAAAAACCAGTTCATCTGTTTCCAGCCCGGGCCCGGTTATGCTCACAGTCGCGCTTTGAATATAATAAAGCCGGCTCACCTTAAACTCAAATGAGGGACTGAGAGAAACACTGTCCCCGCCACCGGGCTGAATTAAACTTATACGCGGCTGGTCGAATTCTTTTACCAGAACCCTGTTAAATCCCGACACCTGTCTTTTTTCACTTCCCTCCTCGTAAACAATATAGCGGATATAATTGATTCCCTGCTTTAATTCAACTTTTTCTGCTTTTATTTCACTGCCGGTAAATTGCGCATCCCCTTTATAATCATATTCCTGTGTGCCTGTGCCCTGATAAACTTCAAACTCAGCATAATCTATATCCGCGTCAAACACCTCAACTTTTATGCTGCAGTCTATAACTCTTTTCGTGTTCTCCTTATCCCTCTCCGGCCGGTGTTCGTAAAACACCACCGAATCATATATTACGGGCCCCCATTTCACTTCTGTTGGTTCTCCCACCGCTACAGTGGAATTATTCCTGGCATAAAACCTGTAACGGGGATTATCCGAATAACTGAAACTGAAAGAAGTCGTGGATTCAAAGATTGCTCCCTGGCTGATTTCTCCGCTTTTGTGTTTCATTTCATATTCTT
>JBNJFW010000003.1:0-22105 GCA_051747165.1 Elusimicrobiota bacterium
TTAATTATATTATGATAAGCCTGGGCGACGTTAAAACTCCGAATATAATTTTAGGAGTAGCGAATTTAATTAATATAATTCTGGATCCTTTTCTGATTCTGGGCCTTTGGATATTTCCTGAAATGGGAATTAGAGGAGCGGCTGCTGCTACCGTTATTTCAAGATCAGCTGCTTCTTTTGCCGGATTGTATGCGCTGTTTAGCAAGAAATACCACATAAACATAAAAATTTCAGATCTAAAACCGGATGTAAAGAAAATAAAAAAGATACTTTTTATAGGAATTCCCGAGTCAGTGAGTTTAGCCCTGGATTCTATTTTCCAGATGATACTTATATCTTTTGCTGATTTTCTGGGAACAGCATATGTAGCGGCCTGGGGTATAGTCTCCAGGCTTTTAAAAATATTTATACTTCCCGGTGATGTTGTGGGAAGGGGTGTGGCGGTGGGGGTAGGCCAGAATCTCGGAAATTCAGGCTTGCGAAAAAGGTTAAAAAGAATGTCCGCCCATGTTTCCGAAATAATGCTGGGAGTATTTTGTTTTTTAAGCATTATAATTTATTTTAACCTGCATAGCCTGGCAGGGATATTTTTATCCGGAAATGAAGCTGAAACAGTTAGTGCAACCGTAGCTTTTTTAAAGAGAATATGCTTGGCCGGCCCCCTGGTAGGGGTTTCAAAAATTATGCTTGGAGCCGTAAAGGGCTCCGGCAGAACATTCCATGCTTTGCTTATAAAAATCTCGGGAGAGTTACTGCCCAAGGTAATTATAGCATATTTTCTGGTAAGGGTTCTTAATTTTCAAAACGGATTATGGAACGCGTATCTTTTTGCCTCTGTTATATTTTTTGCGGCAACGCTCTTTTATTTTAAATATAAAAAGTGGGATGATCCGGTTATAGGAGATTATAAATTAAATCAGGAAATGCTTGACAGAAGAATGGAAAAAATATTGCAGCAGAGAGGAGATTATTAAAGAATTTTGTATAGCAAAACTGATAATCAAATAATTTCCGGAAGATACAAAGTGCTGGAAAAGATAGGAGAAGGGGGGATGTCGGTTGTATGGAAGGTGTATGATTGTGTAGAAGAAAAAGATATTGTGCTAAAGGAAATTAAGCTTGGATACAGTGAATATAAAAAACAAAAGAAAGAGCAAAATGAAATAGCATATAATAATCTTGATATTGCGGAAGCCGATTATAAGTTTATGGATGAATTTGTAACTATGAAAAAGCTGCAGCATCCGTATATAGTCAAGGTTTTTAATTACGGGACCTGTGGTAATGCAAGTAAATACATAACAATGGAGCTTGTTGAAGGCAAAACCATTAACTGTATTCTGCAGGAAAAAAGTCTTAGCACAGATGAGATAATAAAAGTTTTAGCGCAGTTGTCTCAGGTTCTAAACTTTATCCATTCCAGGATTTTTGTTCACCGCGACATAAAAAGTGAAAATATTATGCTTAAAAACAGTGGCGATATATGTTTACTTGATTTTGGTTTAATGGATCGTATTGGAGTTGTTTCGGAAGGCACTATGACCGGTACGGTTCAGTATACTCCTCCGGAAGTTTTCAAAGGGGGAGTTATTAATGAAAGTTCGGATTTATATTCAATGGGTATATTGGCTTATGAGCTTGTTGCCGGAAGGCCTCCGTTTGAGGGGGATGATGTGCTGGAGATAGCCAGAATGCATATAAGTGAAGCCCCCGAAGCTCTTGCGCGCATACGTGGTGATATTCCCTCCTCTCTTGAGGACATTATAAATAAACTTCTTGAAAAAAAGCAAAGTGAACGCTACCAGAGAGCTTATGAGGTTTTAGAAGATTTATCAGAGCTAAAAGATAATACAATTATTGCTGAACCTGTTGAGGCCAGAAAAAGTTATCTGTACTGTACGGAGTTAATTGGACGGGAAAAAGAAATAGCACGCTTAGAGCAGGCTATTGAAAAAATAAAATCCGGAAAAGGAGACAGTATCTTTATTGGAGCTCCGGCGGGCACGGGTAAATCCAGGTTAGTTCAGGAATTTAAAATTAAAGCGCAATTATCAGAAGTTATATTTGCAGAGGGTTTTTGCGTGCAGGGGGGGATGGCTGCTTATCAGCCTTTTAAAAGTATAATTAAAGCACTTGTTGCTGTTTCTGATAAAGTGACACTGGATAAATATGGAGATGTTTTGGCTAAGATACTTCCACAACTGGAGAATTCGGGCTATGAGCCCCTTATCGATGATGATCCGGTTAGTGAAAAAATACAGATATATAAAGCTGTAAGCAGCTTCTTAAATGATATTTCAAAAGAGCATGCTATTGTGATATGCATAGAAGATTTGCACTGGGCTGATTTTGCTACTATTGGCTTATTAAATGCCTGTATACGACAATCACATGGTACCCACCTTGTTTTTCTGGGAGCATTTAGAGATGATGAAATCGAAAAAATCAATCCTGTTTATTTAACAATTCAGGAAGGCCTTAGTTGTTTTATGAAAATATCTCCTCTAAATAAAAAAAATACAGTTAAATTAGTTAAAAAAATGCTAGGCAAGGTAGAGTTAACAGATGAATTTGCAAATCAGTTGTTTGAAGTTACCGCCGGGAATCCCTTTTTTATTTATGAAACAATGCGGATATTGATTATAGAAGACAAGATTAAAATAGAGCATGGAATCTGGCATTTACCCGCAGGTGTGGCAGAATTGAAAATTCCGCATTCAATAGAAGCAACTGTTATGCGCCGCTTAAACTTTCTTAGCGAGAAAGCCTATGAATTTATGGAAGTATCTTCCGTAGTCGGTAAAGAAATAAATTTATTTATACTTCAGAAACTAACCGGGTTTAATGAGAAAGATTTGTTTGAAATTATAGATGAGCTGGTTGAAAAGCAGTTTATTGAAAAAAAACATAAATCCTATTATTTTACGCATGACAGGATTCGGGAAACTTTATACAGTCGAATTGAAAAAGATA
Source organism: Elusimicrobiota bacterium (assembly GCA_051747165.1). Classification (GTDB taxonomy): domain Bacteria; phylum CG03; class SLGR01; order SLGR01; family PWQF01; genus JBNJFW01. The sequence goes on from JBNJFW010000003.1 coordinate 2,974, forward strand.
AAAAAAGCACCCTGCATGACAGTATAGGAAATATCATTGAGGATAAATTTAAAAATAATCTAAGTTATGTGGCTATAAGACTGGCAGTTCATTTCAGTAAAGGTAAAGACAAAGAAAAAGCTGTTAGGTATTTATTAATGGCAACCGAATTGTCATACGAAAAAGACTTGATTTTAGATACAATTGAGTTCTTTAAACAAGCAGTGCAAAACATGAAAGCAATTGATTATAAAAATAATGAAATTATTATTATTGAAACCTTTAGCAAAATAATTAAAGCTGGTCAGGCAGATCCTAAATTTACAGTGGACATACTGGAAGAAAGCCTGGAGTTTTTAAATTCCATGTTTAATATCCAGCACTTTGTAAAGCTTTTAAGAGTTGTATTTAAAATTATTAATTTGCTGCCTAAAAATTTATCCCGTAAAATAAAGAATAAAATTCAAAACAGCTCTTCTATATCAGAATTTAAAAAAGACCGGGGGGCTGTACTGGAAAGAATTATTCTTTTGCAAAATTACCTTTGTATAGCTTATGGTCTTTGCGGGCAGAACGATGAGCTTTTTAATCAAGCGGAAAAATTATATGCAATGCTTCCGGATCCAAATTCTTATTTAAAGGCCATGTATTATATTCCCCGCTGCATAGCTTTTGCAAATACAGATCAAATGGTTTTTTATGAGCAGGAAGCGGGAGAGGCCATGAAACTATTTGAGCCTCATGAAAAGTATCTTGATAAAAATATGATTTATTTATATGGAATTTCCTGCTTTCTGAGCCAGGCAGGAAAAGAAAATCAGGGAGGGCAGCTGGAAATAGATATTATAAACAAGGCCATGTCTATAGCTGAAGATAATAACTTTTACGATCTTAAATACTGGGTGTTAAACTGCATGTCCGTGCATAAGCAGTATCATGGTTTATATGATGAATTTGAAAGTATAAAAGAAAGATTGCTTGATATTCTTAATAAAATGGGAAATCCCGTGTTTCTGGAAATTAATTATTATGACCAGATAGCATGGATTAATATAGCCAGGGGTAATTTTGTGCAGGCAGAAAGATGGGCGGAAAAGATGAAACTTTCCGCGAATAAAATTGGGAATGTTGCAAGGCAAGCAAGGGCTGAATATACATACGGCTGGCTGTATATGGAGAAAGGTGATTGTAAAAGGGCTATTGATATTCTAAAAAATCTTGTTTCATTTTGCAGCAAACCTAATATACCTCTGGAGCCATTAACCCAGGCTTTATACAGATTGGCGACAGCGTATCTTGAAGTCGGTGATTTACAAAATAGTATTAAATGTCTTAAACAGGCAAGAAACAGAGCCGCAAACGGAAAGTTTGAAAATAGGTATCATATGATTTTTGTATACAGAATTTTTTGCGAGGTATTTATAAAGCAAAAAAAATATGAAGAAGCTTTGGAAAATATAGAAGAGAGCCTTAAAATTGCCATAAAGGACAATAATCCCATACAGCAGGGTAAAACTTACCTGGTTTATGCAAAACTTAATATTGAAATTACGAAATATACTGCTGCGGAAAAATGTTTAAAGTTGGCAGTAAAAAAATTCACAGAGATAGATAATAAATTCTATATCAGCAGGGCAGAGAAAGTTAGAAGCAGATTGAATCAGTTAAAAAGGAGAAATCATTATGGTTAAAACAATTCTAATAACCCCGCCTCATTTGTTTTATTTAAGTACAATTTCAATTCCTGTTCTTGTATCATATCTGAAATCAAAAGGCCATGACGTGGAGCAAATTAATGTGAATGATGCATTTCATACTAATTTTTTATCATCAGAGGAACTGCCTTTTATATTTAATAGGCTTCAAAAGAGGACAATACCTATGATGGAAAGCAATCCTGAGGTAAAGCATTCTATAGAAAAAAAGATTGCAGAGTTTATGGAATATTATCCGAGTTTTAAAAATTTCGGGATTGATATAAAAAATGATCCCTTAAAACAATTAGTCCAAAAGGAAAAAATACTTTCAAATAAAATTGAATCCGGGGTTTTTACTCTCGAGAATGAATTTATAACTAGCGGCATTGAATCTTTTACTCAAAACTTATTGTTATTTCAATTGGGCCTGCTGCTAATTTCTTTAGCATTTTATCCCACTTATATAGATTCTTTTTCAGGCATAATATACGGATATTCGATTAATATGATTGATGATATACTTAGCGCAGTTGAGGATAAAGAAGAAAACTTTCTAATTTATTATTACAAAAAGTATGTTGTTCCACATATAGCCGCTTGTAAACCGGGGCTTATAGGCATAACAGCGCAGCATCCTAATAATCTTATACCTGCTTTGACTTTACTTAATATTCTTAAAAAGAAATTGCCTGATACCCATGTCACTATAGGCGGCACTTTAATTACTTATTTAAGAGATTATTTAAAAGCTGAAAAAGAAATGTGGAAATTTTTTGACAGTTTTGTTATAGGCCAGGGTGAGTATGCTCTTGACGGTTTAATAAAAGCTTTAGAAGGCAGAGAGTCATACAGTAATATACCTAATATAGTGTTTAAAAAAGATAATAAAATAATAAGTAACAAATGGGAATTAGTGGAATTAAATAATAGAAAAGCACCTGAATTTACCAGAGTTAAACCCTCTTCCATTATACCTATTCAAACAGCTATAGGTTGTTATTGGGCAAAATGCGCTTTTTGCGGTTATTACAAAAAACAGATTCCGGAAAAAGCATACAACACCAGATCTATTGATTTAGTAATTGATGAGATTAAAGACTTAAAGAAAAAACATGCTCCTTTAGCTTTTTTTATTGGGGATGCGGCTGTTTCACCGAAAAGATTGTCTTTGCTTGCAGATAAAATTATAGAAAGTGATTTAGATATAAACTTTATAGCAATGATACGAGCTGAAAAAGAATTTCAGTCTTATGAGTTTTGCGCAAAATTAGCTAAAGCCGGTTTAATTGCTATATATTTCGGTTTAGAGTCAGCTTCTTCACGAATGAATTGCTTGATGAGAAAAAATATAGGCGAGATGGCAGATGTGGAAAAGATTTTAGAGAATTTTCATAATGCCGGTATAATTTCTAACATATCATTTATAATAGGATTTCCTACTGAAACAAAAGCGGAAGCCTTAGAAACAATGAATTTTATTATAAGAAACAAAAAGTATTTGAGAGGTTCTATTTCCATCTGTACCTTTGGTCTATGTGAAGGCTCTCCGATATTTAGTAACCCGGAAAAATATAAAATAAAAATATTAGACAGCAAACAGGATTTTCCTTTGAATTATCCCTATGAAGTTTCTGAAGGATTAACTTACAGACAATCGCTTCAGCTGACTGATTATATAAGAGATAAAGTGTATGCAGCTGAGCCAGCTTCCCCGAGTGATAACTTTACACTGTTTTTCGAAATATTCAGAAGGTTATCTTTTAAAAAGTAAAGAACGGTTGAGTTTTTAAAATAAGGTGTTTTTTTTATGAGTGGAATTTGCGGAATTTTTAATTTACAAGGCGCACCGGTAAAAAAAGGCTTATTGAAAAAAATGACGGATATTATATGCCACAGAGGTCCTGACGGAGAGGGCTTTTATGTTAAAAATAATGTAGGCTTGGGAGCCAGAACTTTAAAAATTGTTGATTTAGGCAGCTGGCAGCAGCCTATCCATAACGAGGACAAAACAGTATGGATTGTTTTTGACGGTGCTGTATGTAATTATAAGGAATTAAAAAGAGAAGTTGTCAATGCCGGCCATAGATTATATACAGATAGCGATATTGAGGTTATTGTTCATTTATATGAAGAATACGGAGAGGAAATGCTAAAAAAGCTGCGCGGCCAGTTTGTGTTTGTTATTTGGGATGAAAAAAATGAGCAATTATTTATGGCAAGAGACCGAAACGGAATAAGGCCATTATTTTATTCAAATTATAAAGGTAATTTTATTTTCGCATCGGAAATTAAAGCGATTTTAGCAAGCGGTTTAATAGAGAAAAAAACAGATTTTAGGGCTATAGAACACTTTTTTAATTTTGGTCATATTCTTGATCCCCGCACAATGATTAAGGATATAAAATCACTTTATAGCGCACACTCAATGTTAGTAGGAAAAAGCTCTTCAAACATAAAAAAATACTGGGATTTGAGCTTTCCTCTTAAAAATGGAAAAGAATTTGCCTTTCCAAATAAATATTATTTTGAAAAATTTTTTAATCTTCTGGAGGATGCTACCCGAATTCGCCTGAATTGCGTGAATGCTCCTTTTGGCGCATATTTAAGCGGAGGGCTTGACAGCGCATCAGTTTGCAATTTGATAAAAAAGATAAAGAAGGAATCTTTTATGACATTCAGCGGCAATCCTGTGTTTGATGATAAAGTTAGCCGGGATATGAAAATTGCTCGTAAAATGGCAAAGATGCTGGGAACGTATAACCGTGAAGTTCCTTATGATTATAATGAAATTATTAATGTGGTTCCGAAAACAATATGGCATAAGGAAGTGCCTATGTTTAATCATGATGACGCAAATTTTATATTGATATCCGAACTTGCCGGAAAGTATATTAAAGCTACCCTGGGAGGAAAGGGCTCGGATTATATTTTAGGAGGACAACCTGAATACCAGGTTGGTAAAATTATTGATTTCCCTCCAAATGCTATTAAGCCTGTATTAATGCCATTTTTAACAGCCCTGCTAAAAATTAAATTTGAAAGCAAAAATATTAAATTTCCGGATAGTAAAGAAAAGCGTTTTGCGGAAAAGTTCTGGCATTGTTATCCGTGGTTTCTTTACAAGTATTATAATTTAAGAAGTCAAAGGAAAAGAATATTCTCTGAATTTACGAAAGAAAAATTGAAAGATTATGAGGTTTTTGAGGATGTGATGAGCCATGTAGATCCTTCTATGGTAAAGGGCAGGGATATTTTTACCCAGACTACATATCTGAATATGCGTGTGCTTATGCCAGCGGAGGGAATGATGGCAATAGACAGAACTACAATGGCCAATTCCGTTCAGGGCTTGTACCCTATGCTTGATCATAAGTTTGTGGAATTTGCTTCCAGTATTCCGCCTTCTTTAAAAGTGCGATTTTTAACCGAGAAATATATCTTGAGGGAAGTATTTAAAAAACATATACCGCATGAATTGTATAAAAGAAAAAGGGCTCTTACCGAGACGCCTTTTGCAAGGCTGTATTTTCATAGAGACAGTCCTGAATGCTTCAGAGAGCTCCTGTCAAAAAAATCTGTTAAGGAAAAAGGTTATTTTAACCCGGATACAGTTGAGAGTATGGTGGAGAATATGCTGAAGGCGATAAAAAATAAACGCAAAGCCGGTTCACATGAATATTTTGAAAGTGCAGCTCTGGTCGGAATTCTGACAGTACAGCTATGGGATGAACTTTTTATACAGGGAAAAAGTTGTGGGGATTTTTCATGAATTTGTCAGCTGGTATGTTATTTGTTTTATTGATATTTGAAATAATATTGCTTATTTTTATATTAATTCGTCAGTATATTTATCTTAAATCATGGGAAAAGCTGCCTGTAAAAAAAGATGTTATAAAAAATGCTCCCTTAGTATCAGTAATAGTACCTGCAAGAAATGAGGAAAGAGAAATAGAAAAATGCATTCTTTCTTTACATAATCAGGTTTATGAAAAACTTGAAATTATTATAGCAAACGATCAGTCTACAGATAGGACCCCTGAAATATTAAAAAAGCTTAGTGAAAGATTCACTAATGTTAAAATAATAAATATTGATACTCTTCCCGAGGGTTGGGTTGGTAAATGCAATGCTATATACAGAGCAGTTCCAATGGCAGGCGGTAAGTGGGTTTTGTTTTCAGATGCAGATGTAGTCCATTGCGAATATACAGTTAATTCTGCGCTTGATTATGTTGAGCGCAAAAAAGTTGATTTGCTGTCTTTATCTTTTTTTAAGGAAGCTGAAAGTATATGGGAAAAAGCTGTTTTATTTTATGCTTATTTCGCCAAGGGCATTGTAGCGGCAAAGGTCAGTGAATTAAATGATAATTCTTCCACAAAAGCAACAGCTACCGGTGATTTTATATTAATAAATAAAAATGCTTATTTAAAATTTGGCGGGCATTCCCATAAAGATATAAGAGGAAAAACAGTAGAGGATGCGGCTTTAGCGCGGGTAGCAAAAAAAAATGGGCTGAAGATAAATATAATGAAAGGCACGCATTTAATCCGAGTCAGAAAATTCCATGGCTTAAAAGAAGCCTGGCAGGGCTTTTCCAAAATGATTTACCCTGAATTTGCCAAGTCAATTGCTATGACTGCGGTGTTTAGCATTATGCACTTTCTGGCAGGCCTGCTGCCCTTTATTCTTTTGGCCCACATTATTGTTATGGGTTATTCATTTTTAATGCTGAGTTTGGCCATATTGATGAGTTTTATTTTTATTTCTGCGGGGGCAATATTTTGCGTAAAAGAGGACTTAAGTTTTTTTAATGTATTTTTACTTCCCCTGGGCGCTTTTTTTCACATACTTATAACCTGGGACTCAGCTTTTCAGGCAAAAAGTAAAAAAGGGCTTTTATGGAAAAGGAGGCGATACAAATTATGAGTGGCATAATCATAATAGCCCTATTAATGCTTTTAATGAGTTTTTATGCAATACTTAGAACTATATTATTCAAGCTTACCCTTAAAAAGCTGCCTGTAATTACAGAAATAGAAAAAGACCTTCCGCCGGTGAGTGTTATAATACCCGCAAGAAATGAGGAAAAAGAAATTGAGAAATGTCTAAACTCTCTTTTAAAACAAAGCTATCCTGATATGGAGATTATTATTGTAAATGACCAGTCGGAAGATGAAACAGGCAGAATTGCAAAGAAGTTTGCAGAGGAACAGGAAAACATATCAGTTATTGATATCGATTCTCTTCCCAAAGGCTGGATGGGTAAATGTAATGCTTCTTATACAGGGGCAACTCTGGCAAAAGGTGAGTGGCTGCTGTTTAGCGATGCCGATGTTTACCATTGCAGATATGCTGTTGTTTCGGCTGTTTTATATGCTTTCAAGCATAAGATAGACTTTTTGACCTTGAGATTTACTAATGAGCTAAAAGTTTTTTGGGAAAAGATAATAATGCCCTATATGTCTTTTTTGATTCAACTGGCAGATGATCTTCCTTCGCAAGTTAATAATCCCGATTCAAAAAAAATAAAAGCCTGCGGGGATTTTATGCTGATTAAAGCAGATGCATATCGCAGGTTCGGAGGGCATTCGCATCCGGAAGCAAGATTTAAGGTTCCCACAGATATGGCCCTGGCTAAAGCGGCCCAAAAAAACAGCTTGTCTTTTTCAATGATGGATGGGACCCATTTAATCAGAGTACGAAAGTTTCACAATCTATTTGAGGCAAAGGAATCAATAAAAAAAATATTCTCATATGAGCCCTCATATAAGATAATATTTTTTTCTTTTGCCATGTTTTTTATAAGTGTCCTGCCTTTACTTTTTCTTTTATTTGTCATAATTAGCCGGGGCTCATCAAATACAATATTATATATGGCTTTTTTCGTATATGGAATATCTCTTCTATCTTCTTTTATAAATAATCTTATAAATAAATATCCATTTTTTTATGCGATTTTATCTCCTCTTGCAGCTTTATTCATGATTTATGTTTCTATAGAGGCACTAATTCAAAGGTATATAAATAAAAATGTTACTTGGAGAGGAAGGCAATATCCATTATGATATCAATTTTTTTAATAATCATAATATTATTTGGATTATATATTCTGCGCCGGAATCATATTTTATATAAAGATAAGGAAAAGCTGTGTGAAAAGAGATTTTTCAGAAAAGGAAATCCCTTAGTATCGGTAATAATACCTGCAAGAAATGAAGAGCACGGGATTGAAAGATGTGTAAATTCAATATTGAACCAGAGCTATAAAAATGTTGAAGTGATTATAGTAGATGATCAGTCAACTGACGGGACTTCGGAAATAGCAGAAAGACTGGCCTCGGAAAATAAAAAGGTAAAAGTACTTACTATTGATTGTTTGCCGGCTGACTGGACAGGTAAATGCAATGCCTCATTCCGGGCGGCTAAGAAGGCAAAGGGAGAGTGGTTTTTGTTTACGGATGCCGATACATGGCATAAGGATACTTCAATCAGCTCGGCTTTAAATTATGTCTGCGATAATAATGTGGACTTACTTTCCCTCTGGAGCAGACACAGGTCTGATTTGTTGCTTATTAAAATTATTTTGCATTACATGGAATACATGAACAGATGGGTGGCGGATTTTCCTTCGGAATTAAACAGCCCTGAAAACGAAAAAACGGCAGCTTTCGGTACTTATATTTTTATAAATGCAAATAAATACAGAAAATTTGGCGGATATGGCAATAAAGACGTAAGAACTGTTGGTTCTTCTACTGACCTTGCAATAGCAAGGGCCGCAAGAAAAGCCGGGCTTTCAATTAAAGTTTTAGCCGGTTATCATTTGTGTGAAGTAGAGCATCTTAGAAGCTATTCACAGGCCCGCGATTCTATGGCAAAAGTCATTTGCAAAAATTATCCCCTTATCTTAATAGCAGGAATTCTGTTTGCGGGTTTTTCATTAAATGTTTTTCCGTTAATTGTGATAATATATTCTATAATATCTTTAAACGCGCTTAATCTGTACCTTGCAGCTTGCGCATATGCGGTATCAATGATGCCGTGGTGGTATACAAAAATTTCATTTTCGAAAAATAATTTCTTTTATGCTTTTTCATATCCTTTTGGTTTTTTTATTTTCACTTTTATAGTTTTTTATTCTTTTAAATCGGTGTATATAAACAAATCTATTCCCTGGAAGGGCAGGCAGTTTGCTTACAGAAAACTGAAAGATAAAAAAAACTCGGAGAAAAAATGAAAAAGTTCGTAATACTTATGCACAGTGAGAATATGCCCCCGGATAAAAAAGCGCTAAAAGATGCTGCTCTGTGGAATTATTATTTAAAAGAGGCCTGCAGGCTGAGAGCAAAAGTTTTTTTAGATGCCTCCATGGTAGAGGAAAAGGACCTTCTTGAGGATGGGGTTTTAAAAGATAAATTTGACCATAATTCTACCCATTTTATATGCATGGAGGACGAAAAGGCCATAGGGGCTATGAGAATGACTGAGCTGGGGGACGGGAATGAGTTGAAAGAGGGATATTCCATGCATGTTTTTAAAGAATTGAAATGTTCCGGGCACGAAAAGGCCTTTGGAGACTTTTTAAAAGAATTAAATAAAAAAAGAAAAAAAATAGCGGAGTTTTCCAAGCTTGCCATAAAAAAAGAGCATAGCGTATTCAGAGACCCAAAAAATATTATCTCGGTTAAACTGATGGCTTTGAGTTATTTTTATTTAAAGGAAAACAATTATCATGATGTTTTTATAACCCAGGGGAACAAAAATGAAACAAAAAAACTATATATAAGAATGGGTTTTGAAAAGATAAGAAGAAATGGAAACAGTCTTCTGGGATCTTTTGATAAATACGGCGATGAAAATGATTTAATGTATTTAGATTTAAATAAAGCGGATGAAAATATAATTGAATTTATAAATGAATTTAGGGAGGTATACAATGAGTCGGAAAAAATTGTTAGATAAGAACAGCTATTATAAAGAATTTTTAAATCGGAGTTTTCCTGTTTTAGGTGAAGAAGGAGTGTTAAATCTTGCTAATGCCAGCATAGGTTTTGCGGGGCTGGGAGGAGTAGGGGGAGGAACTGCCGTTAACTTAGCCAGAATGGGCCTTGGCAGGGCGGTTTTAGCTGATCCCGGAGAGTTTGATTTGCCCGATATTAATAGACAGTTTGCTGCATGTAATTCAACCCTTGGAAGAAATAAATCGGATGTTTATGAAGAAATTCTTAGAGATATAAACCCTCACATTAAAATTAAAAAGTTCAAGGAAGGAATAAATAAAGAGAACATGGAAAACTTTATAAAAGATTGTAACATAGTTGTTGATGGTACAGATGTTGAAATGAATAATGAAATTAGAGACTTAATGTATTCAGAATGCAGAAAAGAAAATATTTTTGTAGCCGGCTGTCCTTTGATTGTCCATGGCATATTAATGTATATGGTGTCTCCTGAAGGCATGAGTCGTGCTGAATTCTGGAAAAGGCTTATAGAAAAAACAAATAAAGAGCGTCCTGGATTAAGTTTAGATTCTAATCCTTCTCTTATACCTGTTTTTGAAAAAGTGATTAATGCAAAGTCGGTAAATTTAGTTAGAGAGGGTATTAAAAAGAAATCAGTCCCGACTTTGGCCTATACTTCTTGTCTTGCTAATTCGTTTATTGCAAATGCTTGTGTTAATTTAATTGTTGGAGACCGGGTTATTGTTTTGCCGGAAATGATTTCCCTGGATTTTTATTCTTATAAATTAGAAGTTTTTAATGTTTTGGAAATTTAAAGTCGCGGGTATTGCTAAAAACAGAGGAAGCCGGGCTTGATTTAAGAAGGGTGATTTAATAAACTTATAAACAGACTGCTAAGTCTGTCATGCGGAGGATTCTTATTTATGGATGAGTTTAAAAATATATAATGGTTTTGATTTTGCTTTGTTCGGTTAAGCTTAAGGCGGGATATGCGAAATTAATATTATGACTGTATTACTGCTGCTTCATTTTATTTCTTTTACGATTTACCTTTGGCTTGTCTTTTTTGTGCTGTATAAGAATCCCCGGCACAGTTCCAACCGGGTATGCGCTTTAGTTTTGCTGGCCCTGGCTTTGTGGAATCTGGGCGCAATGTTTATGAGAAGCGCTGATTTGAAAAGCCAGGCAGCTGCCTGGCAGAATGTTTCTGTAATAGGCTGGGGGGGCTTTTCAAGCATATTCCTCTGGCTTACTCTTATTCTCACTGACAAAAAAAGGTTTCTTGAAAATAAATTTGTGTTCCCTCTTTTATTTATCGCGCCTGCTGTTTTTATATACCAGCAGTGGAACGGTCTGCTTATAAATGATTTTATAAGAAGCTCCATGGGCTGGGTCAATGTCTGGTCGGATACCCTTTGGCCGCCGGCATTCTTTGCTTATTACGTATCCTTTATAGCTTTATCCATATTTTTGCTGCTTGACTTCAGAAGAAAAACAGATTCAACCTACAAAAAAAAGCAGGTTCTTATAATTTCATCTACGCTTTCTATTTCTTTTATTATTACCACTTTAACCGATGTTGTTCTTCCTAAACTGGGCATCCGCTCTGTTCCTCCCATTGGCTCTCTGGCTTCTTTAATCTGGGCCGGCGGGCTGACCTATGCCATAACAAAGTACGGGCTGATGAATATAACGCCCTCTGCCGCTACAAAGGATATTCTTTCCTCAATGGCCGAGGCTTTTATACTTTTAAATCACGAGCGCAGGATAGTCTCTGTAAACAAAGCCGCCCTTGAGCTTTTTGGCTATAAAAAAACGGAACTTATAGGAAAGCCCGGCAGTGTTTTGCTGAGAAAAGAAGAAAATATTTTTACCGGGGAACTTTATAAAAACTTTTTAAAGAAAGAGGTAGTCCGGATGGACAGATTGACTTGCGTAAAAAAGAGCGGGGATACTTTTCCTGTTTCCTTTACCGGGTCCACGGTTAAAAATAAAGAGGGGGAGCTGGCGGGAATTGTAGGTGTGGCTCATGATATAAGCGAGAGGATAAGAAAAAACAGGCAGCTTGAGGAGTCCTTTAAAAGGCAGGCTCAGATGCGTGAAAAGCTTATGATAAGCGAAAAGTTTGCCATGGTAGGTCGACTCGCCGGATCGGTTGGACATGAAATAAGAACTCCGCTTTCAAGTATAAAAAACGCAGCTTTTTATATAGATAAATACGGAGGGGTAAGCGATACCGAGTCAAAGCGCTTTTTAAGGATAATGACAAGTGAAGTAGAGCATGCCGAAGAGATAATATCCTCTCTCATGGATTTTTCGCTTGATACAAAAATAAAGCCCGTACAGGTGGATATAGAAGAGACATTTAACAGAATAACAGAGTCTTTGGATATTAAAGAGGGAGTGGAGATAAAAAAGGAAATATCAAATGATGCGCGGGAAATAGAGGCCGATCAGATAAAATTCCAGCAGATGCTCAAAAACCTGATTAAAAATGCCGCTGAAGCAATAGAAGAAAAAGGGGAAGTCAAATTGAAAACGGCCAAAAAAGGAGCTTTAATAGAAATATGCATAAGCGATAACGGAGAAGGCATGGAGGAGGAGACACGGAAAAAGATATTTGAGCCTCTTTACAGTAAAAAAATAAACGGGATAGGGCTTGGAATGTCTATTATAAAAGATATAGTTAAAGCTCACGGATGGGATATAAGCATAGAAAGTGAAAAAGGACAGGGTACAGAGATTAAAATCCGCATAGGAGAAGAAACACATGAGTAAAATACTGATAGTGGATGACGATAAAAATATCCATATGACAATAGCCGGGATTTTAAGAAAAGAAGGCCATGAGGTTGATTTTATGGATAACGGATATAAAGCCATAGAGGCGGCGGAAGAAAACTCCTATGACATAGCCCTGATGGATATAAGGATGCCGGGCATAAACGGGGTGGAAACCTTTAAAAAATTTAAAAAGATAAGCCCCGAGACTACGGTAATAATGATGACGGCTTACGCGGTGGAGGATTTAAAGGAAGAGGCCGAAAAAGAAGGCGCCTACAAAATAATAGACAAGCCTTTTGACATGCAGGGCGTTCTTAACATGCTGGATGAAATCGGGGAAAAGAACATGGTGATGATAGTGGATGACAATACAAATTTCAGAATGACGCTTAAAAAAAGCCTGCAGGGGCAGGGGTTTAAGCCGGTCAGCGTGGAAAACGGTAATAAGGCCCTGGAGGTTATAGAAAGAAAAATCCCCGATGTTATAATACTCGACTGCAAGATGCCGGGATTAAGCGGGCCGGATACGCTTAGTAAGCTGAATAAGATGACTGAGAAATTAAACAAGAAGCCCGAAGTCATACTTGTAAGCGGTTATAATGACGAAGAGGAGATAGAAAAGGGCCTTTCCCTGGGTGCAAAGAAATTTCTTCAAAAGCCTGTTGATGTTAAGGCTCTTAAAGAAAGCATTGAAAATTTGATAAGTAAGGGCGCAAAAGCAGAAGGCAAGGATAAAAAGCCCAGTATACTTGTGGTGGATGATGAAACTTATTTCAGGCAGATGCTTTCCGAAATACTTAAGGATTCCGGTTATGAAGTGGAAGAGGCGGAAAACGGAAGCATGGCTCTGGAAAAGATTTCCCGGGGAGATTGCAATGCCGTACTGCTTGATATAAGGCTTCCGGATTTAAGCGGCATAGAGGTTTATGAGAAAATAAAAGAAGAATGCCCGGATATGAAGGTCATAATGATGACTGCTTATGCCAAAGACAACATGTTAATGGATAAAATAAAGAAAGGCGGCTATACCTGCCTGATAAAGCCTTTTAAAATTTCCAGGCTTCTTCAAATGATAAACAATATAGCTGAAGGAAAAAAGGAAAAAGATGAAAATGACGAAGGTGAAAAATAAATATTTTAAATAAGATTTAATTAAAAGGAGGGAGAAATGGGAACTAAGTTTGCCACGGCGCTAAGAAAGGAAAAAGATAGTTACAGAGCGGGAAAAAATGCCGCGGAAGAGGCAATGAAAAAAGCGGGTATTGACCAGGCGGATTTCGTTGTTGTTTTCGCCTCCAGCGTTTATGATTACAAAGAAGTGCTAAGGGGAGTAAGAGAGGCTGCCGGGTCTGCGCCTCTTATAGGCTGCTCCTCTGCGGGGGAATTTACTGAGGAGAAAGTGGAAAAAGAAAGCGTGGCCTGTGCGGTAATATCATCCGAGAGCAGTAAGTTTTTTAACGGTATGGGCCAAGGCCTGAAAGGGGATGAGCTCAAGGCTCTTAAACAGGCGAGCCGTGATTTTCCTTCAAAGGTTGAGGGTTATCCCTATCTTTCGGGAATACTTTTATCTGACGGTCTGGCGGGAAGGGGAGAAGAATCGGTAATGGCCGCCCTTAATACCTTGGGCCCCAATGTAAAGCTGGCCGGCGGCACGGCGGGTGATGACCTTAAATTTAAAGAAACTTTTGTTTTCTCGGATGATAAGATTGCCTCCGATGCGGTTAGCCTGGCTCTTGTGGCCTCGAAGTCTCCGGTGGCTATAGGGGTTCAGCACGGCCATACGCCTATAAGCCCGCCTCTTACCATAACAAAGGCCGAAGGGAATATGGTTTACGAAATAGACGGCAGGCCGGCGGTTGAAATATGGAAGGAGTATACAAGAGAGAAAGCCAAAAAGCTGGGAATAGATGTGGACAACCTTTGTGATGTGGAGGAAATCGGCACCTTTTTTACCCGGTATGAAGCGGGGCTTCTTACCGGTTCCGGGAGGAGCCAGTACAAGATAAGGTGGCCGGGGCCTACTTCCAATATGGACGGTCCTCTTGTGTTTCCGCTTTCGGTAAGCGAGGGCATGGTAGTCCGCGTTATGGAGGGGAGTAAGGAAGCTCAGATAAAGTCGGCTAAAAAAGCCGCCAGGATAGCTATGGCTGCCTGCGAATCGAATAAGGTAGCCGGAGCCATTATCTTTGACTGCGTATGCCGGGCGGTTATTCTGGGAGATGAGTTTAAAAAAGCAGTGGAAGAAATTAAAAAGGTTCTTAATGTTCCTTTAATAGGCTTTGAGACATATGGTGAAATAGCCATGGAAGTCGGCCAGCTCAGCGGATTTCATAATACTACCACCGTGGTGATGCTTCTGCCGGCATAATTAAATTATTTTAAGTGAATTTAAATAGGGAGGCCAATATGGAAACAAAATTCAGTACGGCGCTGGTTAAGGAAAAAGACAGTTACAGGGCCGGAGTAAAAGCGGCTAAAAAGGCTATGAAGAAATCCGGCATAAAGAGGGCGAATTTTTCTCTGGTTTTCGCCTCCAGTTCTTATGATTACAAGGAAGTTGTGCGGGGAGTCAGGGATGCCACCAGAGGAGCTCCTCTTATAGGCTGCTCCTCCTCCGGAGAATTTACCGAAGAAAAAGTTCAAACAGAAAGTGTGGCTTGCGCTGTGATGGCGTCCGAAAATTATAAGTTTTTTACCGGTCTGGGAAAAGGTTTAAGAGAAAATGAACTGGGGGCTTTAAAGCAGGCAAGCAGTGTTTTTCCTTTAAATGTTGAGGGGTATCCTTATCTTTCGGGAGTTCTTCTTGCCGACGGCCTTGCCGGCAAAGGGGAAGCTTCGGTTATGGCCGCTCTTAATACTCTGGGAACTAATATAAAATTAGCAGGGGGAACGGCCGGCGATGATTTTAAATTCAAGGAAAGCGTGGTGTTTATGGATGACGAGGTAAGTTCTGATGCGGTAAGCCTTGCCCTGCTTGCTTCGCGCACCCCGGTGGCTATAGGGGTAAAACACGGCCATACGCCTATAAGCCCCCCTCTTACCATAACCAAAGCCCGGGAAAATACGGTACATGAGATAAATAACCGCCCGGCCTTTGAAGTATGGAAGGAATATACCCGGGAAAAGGCGGCGGAAATAGGCATAGATGTCGATAATATGAAGGATGAGGAAGAAATTGTATATTTCTTCACCAGATACGAAGCCGGAGTTCTTACCGGGGCCCAGAGTGATGAGTACAGGATAAGATGGCCGGGAGTATCTCCTAATACCGAAGGCTCCATGACTTTTTCCACCTCTGTAAGCGAGGGGATGGTTATACGGGTAATGGAGAGCCCCAGGGAGTCACAAATTGAGTCGGCTAAAAGAGCAGCGAAAATTGCCCTTGAGGCCTGCGGCTCCGCTCCGGTGGCCGGAGCTGTTATCTTTGACTGCGCCTGCCGCGCGCTTATTCTAAAAGATGAGTTCAGTAAAGCGGTGGAAGAAATTAAAAAAGTTCTTAATGTTCCTTTTATAGGTTTTGAGACATATGGCGAAATAGCAATGGAAATAGGGCAGCTGAGCGGATTTCACAATACCACAACCGTGGTCCTGCTTCTGCCCGCATGATATAAAAGTTCAGGCTAAACCGCATTTCAGGCCTGCTGTGCCAATAAGCAGCAGTAGGCGGTGTTGTAATGATAATACGGAGAAAATTATATGAGAAAAGAAGATATAGTTAAGGATAAATGGCTGGTTTCCCAGCTGGCCTCTTTGGTGGGAATTGAAGGAGCTGAAAAAACTATAAGCGCTGTGGTGGAGGAATCCGGCTTTTCCAGGTCTTCCACTTATACTCATCCGCAGCTCAAGAAAATATGCGATATACTGGAGCGCAAGGGAGGAAATTTAAAGCTTTTCAGTATGATAATACAGAATGAACTTTTCAGGGAAAAAAGCTATAAAAAAGAGTATGAGGAAGAAAAAAAAGAAAGGCAGAAGCTGGAAGATTACCTGAATGAAATAAAGAGTTTAAACAAAAAGCTTAATGAAAAAAACAGGCAGATTGAAGAATCATACACCAAACAAGCTCAAATGCAGGACCAGATGATAAGAAATGAAAAGCTGGCCATGGTGGGCAAAATGGCCGGAGCGGTGGGGCATGAAATCAGAACCCCCCTTTCCAGCATTAAAAATGCTGCTTTTTATTTAAGCAGGTACGGCCGGATTGAAGATGAGGAGTCAAAGAGCTATCTGGATATTATGTCCCAGGAAATAAACACGGCGGAAGAAATTGTGGGGTCTTTGCTTGAATTTTCTAAAACGGGTTATCTGGATAAGAGTCAGGTCTTTCCGGGTGAAATTATAGATGAGGTTCTGGAAAGATTAAATACAGGCGAAAATATTAAAATAAAAAAAGAAATAGATGATAAGGATTTTTCTATTCAGGCCGATCCGAATAAATTAAAGCGCCTCTTTTATAATATAATAAAAAACGCCGTCCAGGCTGTAGAGGGAGAAGGTATTATAGAAATTAAAGGGAAAAGCGAAAACGGTGATAAAAGCATAAAGATAAGCGATAATGGCGAGGGAATGGATGAGAAAACTTTAAAGCATATTTTTGAACCGCTATATACAACAAAGGCAAGCGGGGTGGGGCTGGGTCTTTCCATAGTTAAGGATATTGCGGAAAAACATGGATGGAAGATAAAAGCTGAAAGTCACAGGGGATCGGGTACGGAGATTACCCTTGAAATAAAAGAGTAAAAGCTTTTTATCTTAAATGAATCTGAAAAAAAGAATTCTGCTGGTCGATGACAATGTGGGCACTGTTATGTTTATCCCGGATATACTTGAAACTTACGGATACAGTGCAATTGTTGTGGACAGCGGGTACAAAGCGATAGAGCTCATTAAAAAAAATCACTACAGCCTTGTTATATGCGATATAAACATGCCGGGAATGGACGGAGTGGAAACATTAAAAAAGATTAAGGAGGTTGCGCCTGCCACCGTTGTGATTATGATGACCGCCGGAGCCGGCGAACATGCCGAAAAAAAAGCTTTTGAGGAAGGAGCCTATGACATAATACACAAGCCTTTTGAGATGGATAATTTTCTTAACAAGATATTCAATACTTTAACCGAGCCGGTAGTTTTATTATCCCTTCAAGAAAGTTTAAGCAAACAAGTTAAACCGGTCCTGAGAGAAAAAAAATACCATATTGTAAGCCAAAAAGAAAAAATCAGGGTCTCCTCTCTTATAAAAGAGGGGAAGATAGATATAGTACTGCTTGATGCGGATTTCAAACGGGAGGCGCTTGAGGAGATTGCAGCCGCGTCAAAAGAAAAAGGAAATGTGGTTATTATACTTGCCGGCGAGTCATATGAAGCAGCCGGGGCAGATCATATTAAAGTTGTTAACAAATCTCCGGATGTAAAGGATATTTTAAGCGTTGTGGAAAAGGCAAAGGAAAAAATTAAAAAATCCCGGAGCAAGAAAGTCCTTTTGGTTGAAGATGACAGGTCCCTTAACAGAACCTTAACCGGAATTCTTAACAAAGAGGGATATATGGTTGATTCGGTTTAT
This sequence comes from Elusimicrobiota bacterium, assembly GCA_051747165.1. Lineage (GTDB taxonomy): Bacteria > CG03 > SLGR01 > SLGR01 > PWQF01 > JBNJFW01. The sequence continues at coordinate 20,958 of JBNJFW010000003.1, forward strand.
AAGGGAGAGGAAGCTTTAGAAAAGCTGGAAAGAGACAGCTATAACCTGGCAATAGTTGATTATAAACTCCCCGGAATGACCGGCATAGAGCTGGTAAGGAATATTAAGGAAAACACTGATATTAATATTATATTCCTCAGCGGGCACGCTACGCTTGATCTTGCTATAGAAGCTATAAGAGAAGAGGTCAGTGATTTCTTTAAAAAACCGGTTGAAATTGAAAGTTTGCTTAAAAGTATGAAGAAAATCACAAGCATGTCAAAGTGAGAAATATTTTTATGAATATAAGCAAGCGGGCAGGGTAGCTTGAACTTATTATCACTTTTAAAATTTTTTGTTTTTACAATTTACTTGTGGCTGATAGTCTTTGTTATTTATAAAAGCCCCCGGGCGAAACTCAACAGAATATGCGCTTTTTTTATTTTTTCCCTGGCCCTGTGGGCCTTTTCAGATTCTTTTGTACATAGCGCCTCTTCTAAACAGCAGGCCCTTATGTGGGAGAACCTGAGTTCTATCGGCTGGATAAGTTTTCCTGTTTTATTTTTATGGCAGACTTTAATTATATCCAAGAAGAAAAAGATTTTAAATTCTTGGGTTTTTTATATAATAATTTTTTCTGTTCCGGCCTTTTTTGTTTATACACAGTGGAGCGGCTATCTTATAAATGATTATGTTATGGCCGCGTACGGATGGAGGTCAATCTGGTCGGATTCCATATGGCCTTATTTCTTTTATTTATACTATGCCTCATCAAGCATAATTTCTGTATCTATATATATTAAACACAAAAAAAAGATAGAAGACCTTCATACAAAAAAGCAGTTAAAAATAATATTTACCACCTTTATTATGGTGTTTGTGCTGGCTACAGCAACTGATGTGCTCGCTCCCGAACTGGGTTTTCAATTTATTCCTCCCCTGGGCGTTGTTTTTGCCCTCATATGGGCTACAGGCCTTGTTTACGCTATAACAGAATACGGTTTTATGAGTATAACTCCCGCACGGGCTGCTGCGGATATAATATCCTCCATGGGGGAGGCCTTAATAATAATTGACATGGAAAAAATAATAGTTTCCTTTAACAGGGCAGCTGAAAAACTCCTGGGATACGATGAAGGCGAAATTAAAGGAAAAGAAGCCGAAATTCT
>JBNJFW010000004.1:0-21612 GCA_051747165.1 Elusimicrobiota bacterium
GTCTTCAGGGTTTATCTGATCGATTTTTTTTAATGCTTGTAAGAAATCTTCTTCACGTTCTACTATAAATCCGGTTTTGCCGTCTAAAATTACTTCGGGAGCCGCGCCCCTTTTTAGGGCGATTACAGGGGTCCCGCATGCCATTGATTCAATCATTACCAAACCGAAAGGCTCCTCCCACTGGCTTGTGAACAATGTGCATTTAGCCTGGCGGTAGAGTTTGAATTTGAATTCCTGCCTTGGTTCCTCATACAGTTTCATTCTAAGGTTTTTAGAATATTTGTCTATAATCGGCTGTATTTCTTGAGTGAAAAAATCCTTTTCAAACTGTTCGCTCATTTTCGCAACCATTACAAGCGGAAGATTCGCCTGGGCTGCGGTACGGATAGCAATGTCCGGGCCTTTTTCCCAGTTTATTCTGCCTACAAAAAGAAGAAAGTTTTCTTTTTCCTTTTGCATTTTCAGTTTTCGTATGTCAATAGAATTGTGTACGGTAGAAATGAAGTTGATTTTTTTTGATCTGGTGCAATATATTTCTTTCTGCCGGTTTGAAATTGACACAAAATTATTAAGGGGATTCCTGGAAAGCTCAACACATTTGTCAACGGTTGCTTCGGTTCCCGGCCCGTGTAATGTATGTACTGAGGGGAGTTTAGTTACATTGGCGGAAAGTGTATGGTCGTGAATTATATCTGCCCCCTCCAGCGCACTGCGGCAGTAGGCGTATTTTGCTCCCAGCTCTTTTGTTATTACTTTCACATCAAGCGAAGAGGAAAGACTGAGTTTAAATATACTTTCATCAATATATTCGTAGAAATTATCGGCAGATGTTTTAGACCTGCTTCCGGCAAACAGGGAAACTTTGTGTCCTATTTCTTTTAATCCTTCTACAAGATTATGAATTACCAGCTCAGTGCCTCCGTAGCCGGGCGGAGGAATGGGTATATAGGGAGGAGCTACCACGGCTATGTGCAGTTTATCTGAAATCTTTAATCCTCTTGATTTTTTTAACTTGCTCAATATTAACTATCTCCTAATCTAATTTACTTACTGATTAAATCATAATTTATTTTTGTTGTCAATTTTAAATAAAATAATTTCTTGATTGGTTTCCGGTATTTATCTATAATTACAAGCAGTTGCCTGAAAATAACAGCAATATTGATTCTGTTGCCTTTAAGGAAAAAGCAGTAAAAATGAATATATTTAATTCAATTATTAGGAAAAAAACATATATACTTGTATTTTCTCTGTTGATCATAATTTCTTCTTATCTGTTTTTTAAGTATCGCAACGGCAGTAATTCCGGAGTGTATGAAGAAACCAGGCTTATGATGGGGACTCATTTCAGCATAAAAGTGGATGGAGACGGCAATGCTTCAGATTTAATAGATAAAGCTTTTGAAAGTATGGAAGAGATATATAAAAAATTCAGCCATATAGACCAAAGTTCGCCTGTATATCAATTTAATAATCATTCTGTGCCCATCGAAGAAAGGGAAATTGTAAACTTGGTGGAAAGGGCATTGCTGATAAATCAAAAAAGCAGGGGAGCTTTTGATATAACGGTTTATCCCCTGATTAAACTGTGGGATTATGATAAAGAAAATCCTTCCATCCCGGAAAAAGATGAAGTGGAAACTAATTTAAAAGCAGTAGGGGGGGATAAAGTTAAGATTAGCAAGGGGAAAGTAGTTAAATCCCGGGACGAAGTAGAAATAGTTTTTGGAGCTATTGCAAAGGGATATGCTGTTGATGCTGCCGCGGAGACCCTGAGAGCAAAAAAAGTACAATCGGCTTTAATAGATGCAGGCGGAGACATATATGCACTGGGAAAATTTTCAGGAAGAAAATGGAGAGTAGGAATCAGGCATCCCAGGGATGGCAGTATTATGGACATAGTTGAAGTAAGCGACCTTGCAGTTGTTACTTCGGGCGATTATGAAAATTATTTTTATTATAAGGGTAAACGCTATAATCATATAATTGACCCCCGGACAGGCTTTCCTTCCGATGAGCTGGCCTCGGTGACTGTTATTTCTCCTTCAGCGGCTAGTGCGGACGCATGGGCTACGGCTTTTTTTGTCATGGGTACGGATAATGCGTTAGAAAAAGCAGAAAAACTTGCCGGGGTCGAGTGCATGCTTGTTACTCCGGATATGAAAGTACATAAGTCGAGCGGATTTGATAAATATTTAAAAAAAGAGTAAAGTTGCTATTGAGGTGAAGTATTTTGATTTGCAATAAAAATTTTAATTTGTTATATTCCCATGAATGTGGCAAGTGTTTTTTGCCACGTTTTTTAGTATCATATAAGTGTTTATTTAATTTATGAGTGTTACAAAAGAATTAACAGATATAGTAAAAGAAGAAGTCAGCCGTCTCGGTTATGAATATGTGGATTTAAATTATGGGAGAAAGGGAAAGAGTTGGTTTTTACAGGTTTTCTGTGATAAGGAAGGCGGGCTTACAGTTAAGGACTGTTCAAGGATTTCCAGGGAGGTTTCTTATGAGCTGGACAGGCATCCGGAGCTATTCAGTCATTCGTATAACCTTGAAGTCTCATCTCCCGGCTTGAACCGGCCGCTTAAGACCGAGAGGGATTTTAAGAGGCATATAGGTGAAAAAGTAAAAATAAAGCTCTTTGCTCCCGTGAATGAAGAGAGGATATGGGTAGGGGATATTGTTGATGCTTCAGAAGGAAAGGCTGTAATTAAAATTAAAGATGGACAAAAATTGAATTTGGATATGGAAAATATCGCAAATGCAAAGCTAGAGGTGAAAATTTGATTGGAAATAATTTAAAATCTGTACTTGAACAGATAGAAAAAGATAAAGGTATTCCGACATCCGAGTTAATCGAGATGGTAGAGCATGCTTTGGACTCTGCGTATCAAAAGCATGCCCGCGGGGAGAACTATAAAGCAAGGATTGATACCGAAACCGGAAAGATAAGAGTTTTTGCCCGGCGCAAGGTTGTCAGGAGTGTTAAGGATCCTGCCACGGAAATAAAAAAGACGGATGCGCTTAGTATTAATCCTGCCGCCAAGGCCGGTGATATAGTTGAGGTGGAAGTTGATGCGAGTAAGTTCAGCAGAATTGCTGCGCAGACCGCGAAACAGATAATTATTCAAAAAATTCGTGAGAATGAACGAGAAAATGTATTTAAGGAATTTAAGCAAAAAGAAGGTCGGGTTGTAACCGCAAATGTTTTTCGCTTTCTGGATGGAAGCTGTATAATGGAAGTGGAGGGAGTTGAAGCGATACTTCCGGCGCGGGAGCAGATTAAGAAGGAAAAACTTTCTCGGGGCAGTATGCTGAAAGTGTATATCCTCGAGGTCAATAAAAGCGGAAGAGGTCCCAGAATTATTGTATCAAGAACACATCCCGGCCTTGTTGAAGGCCTTTTCAGCCTTGAAGTTCCGGAAATTGTTGAAGGTGAGATATCCGTAAATAAAATTGTAAGAGAACCGGGAATAAGGTGTAAGGTTGCAGTTTCAAGCAAAAACCCAAGAATTGACCCTATTGGGGCCTGTGTCGGAATAAATGGGGTCAGGGTTCAGGCTGTTATTAATGAGCTGGGGGGAGAAAGAATGGATCTTATAAAATACTCCCCGGATATAAATAAATTTCTGAAAAGTTCGCTTAGTCCCGCAGAAGTAAAAGAGGTAAAGATTACGGATACCGAGAAAAAGGAAGCAACTGTAGTTGTATCCAATGAAATGCTTTCGCTGGCCATAGGCAAGAATGGTCAGAATGTACGTCTTGCCGCAAGGCTTACCGGCTGGCATATAGATATTCAGTCCGAAAGCGAGGCAAAAGAAAAAAAGGCAGGAGTTTTTGAGAAAAATTATTCGGATATAAAATCTCTTTCCGGTGTAGGAGACAAAACAGCAAGGCTCATGATAGATCAAGGGATTGACAGCTTAAAAAAGCTGGCCGGCTCTGATCCTGAAATTCTTAAACCCATAGATGGAGTTGGTTTAAAAACCGCAAGGAGTATTATAGAAGAGGCCCGGCTTAAGTTAAAGAAAAGAGAAGAGGAAGAGGCATAAATGACTAAAGTAAGACTGTATGAGATTTCCAGAGACCTGAATATTAATTCAGAAGAAGTAGTAAATGAAGCCAGAGAATTGGGCTTAGATGTAAAATCCCATGCTTCCACGGTAAGTGAAGAAGAAATGGAACTTATAAAGGAAAGCATATGGGAGCAAAATAAGGCTGACCGTCCAGCTGAAAAAAAGCCTGTGCCGGATAAGGAAACTCCTGCCGGCGAGGCCAAAGAAGATGTTGAAGAGGAAGTTGAAGAATCCGAAGAACCGAGCGAAGCGGCTACGAAGAAAATAAGTATCAATGAAAACATGAGCATTTCCGAGCTTGCGGAAACAGCATCACTGGACATAGATGAAGTCATAAAAGCTTTTAAAAGCGAAAATATAATTGTGACTGCCAATCAAAGGGTAAATACTTCACACGTTAAAAGAGTTATGAAGAAACTCGGATATATAGTGGAATTAGAGGATATATTTGAGACCCCGCAGAAGGTTAAAAGAAAAAACTTTAAAAAGAGAGCTCCGGTTGTTACCGTACTGGGACATGTAGACCACGGAAAAACTCATATGCTTGATACTATTCGAAATGCAAATGTTATTGCTTCCGAAAGCGGGGGGATAACTCAGCATATAGGAGCTTATAAGGTAAAGCTTCCATCGAAAGAAGATGAAATAACCTTTATTGATACCCCGGGCCATGAAGCATTCACTGCGATGCGGGCAAGGGGAGCAAATATTACCGATATAGTAATACTTCTTGTCTCCGGGGAAGACGGTGTTATGCCCCAAACTGTGGAGGCCATTAATCATGCAAAGGCTGCCGGAGTTCCCATAATTGTTGCCGTAAATAAAATGGATTTACCTGGTTTTGACGGAGTGAGAACCAGAACTCAGCTTACCCAGCATGGGGTTATAACTGAAGATTTGGGGGGAGATGTTGTCGCGGTGGATATATCTGCTAAAGACGGCACTAATATTCAGGAACTTCTTGAAATGATAGTTTTGCAGGCGGAAATGCTGGAGCTAAAAGCCCCGGTTGACGGTCCGGGTGAGGGAGTGATAATTGAATCCGAGCTTGATAAAAGAATAGGAGCAACCGCAACTCTTCTTGTAACGGAGGGAACTTTAAATAGAGGTGATTGCTTTGTCTGCGGCCTTGTTCCCGGTAAAGTTAAAATGATGAGTGACGACAAAGGCCAAAAATTATCCCGGGCTCTGCCTTCGGACCCGGTTAAAATACTTGGCTTTGAAGAATTGCCCCAGGCCGGCGATAAGTTTAGTGTTATAGCAGATAGAAAAGAGGCCCGAAGTATAGCTGAAGATAGAAAAGAAAAGGCTAAAAGAGAAGTTCAAAAGAAAGATGAAAAGTTTACACTGGAAGATTTAAAAAGGCAACTTTCCGGAGAAGAGAAAAATGAGCTCAACGTAATACTTAAAACAGATTTCACCGGTTCCATGGAAGCCATAAAAGATGCCTTCGGAAAATTGGATTCCGAGGAGGTTCAACTTAATATACTCCATTCGGCCGTGGGGGGGGTAAATAAAAAAGACATAATGCTTGCCGAAGCATCAGATGCTATAATAATAGGTTTTAACGTGAGTGCTCCTTCATCGGTTAAAAAGGAAGCCGAGCGGGCCGGAGTGGAAATAAGAACATACAGGATTATATATGAGATAATTGAGGATATTAAAAAGGCACTTGAAGGCATGCTGGAGCCTGAAAAAGAAGAAATGGTACTTGGCAGGGCGAGTGTAAAAAGGATTTTTAAAATAACCGGCGCAGGCACGGTTGCCGGCTGTTCGGTTTCAAACGGAGTTATAAAGCGAAAAGAACCTGTAAGGCTGATAAGAGATTCCCGCATAGTTTATGATGGCAAAATAGGAGCGCTTAAGAGATTTAAAGATGATGTTTCAGAAGTAGCATCCGGATATGAATGTGGCATAAAAATAGCTAATTTTAATGATATAAAAGAAGGCGATATCATTGAATGCTACCGCATAGAAGAGAAGAAGAGAAAGCTTGAAGATACCGTGTAGGAATTTTGATGTATATAGGATGCGAACTTTTGGAAATATACCTTCCCGGAGTTAGAAGCCTCAAAGAAAAACGAAAACATATTAAGAGTTTAAAAGATCGGCTTAAAAGCAAATTTAATCTCTCGGTATCAGAGGTAGGCTATCAGGAGCTTAAACAGAGATCCGAGATTGGCTTATGCCTGGTGTCCGGAGAACATAAGATGGTTGAGCAAAACTTTGAAAAAATCAAGAATACTTTAAAACGTTATCCGCAGCTTGGAATCAGAAGCAGAGGTTTAGAAATTGAAAAAAAGTAGAAGAACGGAAAGAGTGTCAAGTCTTCTTCAAGAGGAGATAGGGAAAATTGTAACCAGGGAAATAAAAGTCCCCGGACTGGGATTGATAACTATAACTGAAGTCGAAGTTTCCATTGATTTAAAACTTGCTCGCGTTTATTATACTGTTTTAGGGGGAAGCAGAGAAAAAGAAAACCAGAGGCATATTATTGAAGGAAAGGCGAAGTTTATACGTAAGCGGGTGGGAGCAAGCATAAAACTTAAATATACTCCCTTTATTGAGTTAATATATGATAAAACACCGGAGAAGGCTTTTAGAATTGAAAAAATTATAAAGAAAATTAAAAATGGCTGAAGATAAAAAAAAAACAAAAGAGTTTAAATTAAATTTAGAAATCCCTCCTGTAGATAAAGAAGAAGCCTATCTTATTATAAAAGAAATTGAAAAAGCAAGTTCTGCTTTGATAACTTTTCATGCCCGGCCTGACGGAGATGCTTTGGGCGGTGCCGAAGCCTTAAAATGCGTTCTTGAACAAAAAGGCCTGGATACATGCATTGTATCACCCACTACCCCTCCTCATATATATGACTTTTTAATTGATTCTTACGCATCAAAAGAAGAAGTAAAGGAAAAGAAATTCGACCTGGTATTTTTACTTGACTGCTCTGATACAAGCCGCCTGGAGGGCCTGGAGAAAATAATTGAAAAATCTTCCCGGGTAATCAATATAGACCATCATCAGTTTAACAGCATAAAGGCCCGGGTAAGTTATGTTCGCCCCGAGTACTCTTCTGTATGTGAGCTTGTATTAAACGTGGCCCTGGCCGCAAAAACGAAATTCACCTATCATATAGCAGAGTGCTTATATACGGGTATATTAACCGATACTAATCGCTTTCAGGAAAAAAATTCCACTCCCAGAGCTCATAGAATTGCTGCGGAATTTATAGAAAAGGGAATTGTTCCGGTAGACGTTTCCTCAAAAATATACGGGAGGCTGAGTCTTAACCGGCTTAATCTTCTGGCCAAATGCATTAATGCCATTCGCTTTTCCCCATCGAGGGCAATTGCCTATATTGTTATAACCCCTCGGATGCTGGATGAGACGGGAACAAAAGATGAGGGAACCGAAGGCATTATAAACTATGCCCGAAATATTGAAGGGGTTCAGGTGGGTATTATCTTTAGAAAAATCCCCGGGCTTAGCGGCATAAAGGTTTCAATTCGCTCTAAAGGCCGGGTTGATGTAGGGCGTTTGTCAGAAAAATTCGGAGGCGGGGGCCATCACAATGCCGGAGGCTTCTTGTTAAAGGGCAGTTTTGAAAAAGTTGTAAAAAGGGTTTTAAGTGAAGTAGAAAAATGCATGGAATAGTTATAGCAAATAAGCCGCAAGGAATAAGTTCATACGATGTTGTCCGGAAAATAAAAAAGTTGGCCGGAGAGTCAAAAGTCGGTCACGGGGGCACTCTTGACCCGGCTGCATCCGGCGTACTGATAGTATTAATAGGGGAAGCATGCAAGATCTCACGGCTTTTTTTAAGTGCAAGAAAAACATATGAGGGAAAAATTTGTCTCGGTATCTCATCATCCACGGGAGACAGCGCCGGTGATTTAAAAAAAGGTGGAGAAGATAATTTTCCCGAAAGTAAAATTAAAAAAATACTGGCCGGATTTAAAGGCGAATACATACACCGGGTTCCTCAGTATTCATCAAAAAAATATAAAGGCAAGGCTTTTTACAGTATAAAAAGAAAGGGAGGCATTCCTCCTGCCAGAGAACAGAAAAGTGAAATTTACAGTATAAAACTCATCAGTTATAAAAAGCCGCATATTAATTTTCAGGCCGAAGTCTCTTCGGGTACATATATGCGTACCCTGGCCGAAGACATATCCGGGGAGCTGGGAACTTCAGGATATTTAAAAGCTCTTACCCGAATAAAAGTAGGAGCTTTTGATATAAAAATGAGCGCTCCGCCGGAGGAAGATAAATGGAAAAAGGGTTTTGTGCCGCTTGCAGATGCTTTAAAAAAATATCCCCATGTTGTTGTTGATCATTCAGCTTCAGAAAAAATTTCACAGGGGATAAACTTTTCCCCCTTGAATATTATTAAGAAAACAGACGAAAAAATAAGTGGTATTTTTGCTGTTTTTTCTCCGGAAAATAAGCTTAAAGCTCTTGCCGAAGAAACAAATAGCGGTGGATATAATCTTAAAAGGGTTTTTAATTTTGAAAATAAAAAAGCCTGATGATTCTTTTTCATTTCCTGCTTCCTCCACTGTTACCATAGGCGAATTTGATGGCTTTCACCCGGGACATATGAAAATAATAAAAAAAACAATTGAGATATCACGCCGAAGCGCGACATATCCTGCCGCCCTAACTTTTGAAAAATCATATCCCAGCCTTTATTCCCATGAGGAAAAACTTTCTATGCTGGAAAAATTGGGTTTTGCCTGTACTGTTGTTTTTAATAAGTTTGGAAGCTGGAATAAATGGGATCCTGAATATTTCATTGAAAATTTTTTAATAGCCAAATTAAAAGTTGAAAATATTATTGTAGGAACTGATTTCCGGTTCGGCAAAAATAGGACCGGATCTGTTCAAACCCTTAAAAAACATGAAAACACAGGTTTGAAAACACATGCCATAGATTTAAAAAAAGAAAGCGGTCTTAAGATATCCGCTTCTAATATAAGAGCTATTGTAAAAGAAGGGAAGCTTGCACAATGTAGAAAAATGCTCGGACGGGATTATTTTTTTACCGGTAAAATAATAAAAGGAAAACAAGTAGGCCGCAAGCTGGGTTTCCCCACCCTTAATTTTAGCGTACCGGAAGAAAAATTATTGCCGGAGGGGGTTTTTTTGTGCTCCGGAATAACGGACACCGATAGAAATGAAAAAAAGCTTCCGGGGCTTTGTTTTATAGGGAGGAGTTTGGAAAATGCACAGCGCAAAGTTGAAGTTCATTTTCTTAAATATAATGAAAAGCTGTTCGGAAAAATCAAAGGAGCGCGGTTGTTAAATAAAATCAGCGAAGTTAAAAAAGTCTCTTCCCGAGCTGAACTGGTGAAAAAGATATCATCGGATATTGAAAAAGCAAAAGGTCTTTTAAATAAATATAATTTGACATAAAACGCCTGTAGATGTAGAATTGCATAATAGAAATGACTAAGAAAAATGTTTTAATAGTTGGGGCGGGCCGAAGAGGGTTGGCAGCTATAGAAGTTTTTAATGAAGATAGTAAAATAAATATCAGCGGGGTTGTAGATAAAAATTCTAAAGCGCCCGGAATAAAGCTGGCGGAACGAATTGGTATTCCCACATCCGATGATTGGAAAAAACAAATTAAGTTAAAGTCTCTGCCCGATGCTTTATTTAATTTAACCGGGGATAAAAATATAGACAGGGAGATTAATGAGCTTGCCCTATCCCACGGTTTTGAAACGATGGGGGAGATTTCCTCCAGACTTCTTGATAGTTTGCTGGCGGAAAGACAGGTTCAGACAGAATTTCGCAGGGTATTTCGAAAAATAGCTTCGGATATGGAGCTCGATGATCTTTTAACACTTATACTTTCATCATGCGTGAAAGGGACAAAGTCCTGCGGGGGCCTAATAGCACTTTTTGAGCAAGACACTATGGAATTAAAGGCCAATTCCAGGCTGGGCCTTAATTCTGAGTTAGAAGATATTTTGCTGAAAAAATTTAAAGAGCGGATTTCTTCCCGGAAAGAAAAGGAAAAAGTTGAGGTTTTAAAAATTGACAACGGCAAGGGTTTTTCAAATGAGCACAGTCATGCCGTGTGTGCTACTCTTTTTTTTAAGGAGAAAATAGCCGGGGCGATTGCAGTGACGGTTTCATCGCAGGATTTAATGCAAACCGGCATAACAAAGGGCCTGATGGAAGGGTTTGCCAATAATTCATCGGTTGCAATTGAGAATATTCTTTTGTATAAGAAGTTTAAAAGGTTTTCCTTTACGGATGCTCTTACGGGGGTTTTCAATTACCGGCATTTTCAGAGTCGCTTGGACACTGAATTAAGCCGGGCGCAAAGGTATGACCTTAATTTTGGACTTGTTATCATAGATGTGGATAATTTTAAGTACATAAATGATAATTATGGTCATCCCGAGGGGGATAGGGTTTTGAAAATTGCGGCTTCAATGCTTAAAAAAAATATTCGGGAAACAGATACTCTTGCCCGCTACGGAGGTGACGAGTTTGTAATTTTGCTTCCCGAAACCGGTAAGGAGGGGGCTCTTACTTTAGCGGAGAGAATAAGAAGAGCCTTTAAAAACAGCGTCTGTGCGGGAAAGAGCAAGGTGCAAATCAGTCTGGGCGTTTGCTCGTATCCTGCAGACGGAGTTTATGCTGAGGATCTTATAAAAAAAGCTGATGCAGCTTTATACAAAGCCAAGAATAAAGGTAAAAACAGGACGTGCGGCGCTTAAGAGGATTTTAGTGATAAAAGCAAAATAAATAGAAGTACGGAAAGAGGAGGTTATAAATAGATGTCGATAACAAAGAAAAAAAAGAAAGAAGTAATAAAAAATTACCAAAGAAAAGATAGTGACACAGGTTCGCCTGAAGTTCAGGTGGCCATACTAAGTGAGCGCATAAAAAGGCTTACAGAGCATATGAAAGAGCACAAAAAAGATTTTCATTCAAGATACGGCCTTCTTAAGCTGGTGTCAAGGAGAAGAAAGCTTCTTGACTATATGAAAAGAAAAACGCCGGAAAAATATGCAGAAGTTATAGAGAAATTAGAAATCAGGAAGTAAAAGAGGAAAAAATGCAAAGAATCAAAGAAAAAATTGAAGTTAACGGAAGAACCCTGGAGATTGAAACCGGGCAGCTGGCGCGCCAGGCTCAGGGAGCGGTAAAGGTAAGTTATGGTGAAACGGTAATCCTGGCTACATGTTGTACTGATGAAGCAAGGCCCGGACTTAATTTCTTTCCGCTTACGGTTGATTACCGGGAAAGAACATATGCCGCCGGTAAGATCCCCGGTGGTTTTTTTAAAAGAGAAGGCCGGCCTCAGGAAAAAGAAACTATAACTTCCCGGCTCATAGACCGGCCTCTACGGCCTCTGTTTCCGGATGGATATAAAAAAGAAGTTCAGGTAATGGTAACGGTATTATCTTCAGACGGAGAAAATGACGCAGATATTCCCGCTCTTATAGGGGCCAGCTGCGCTACGGCTCTTACTCCGGCTCCTTTTGCCGGTCCTGTAGGCGCTGTGCGCATAAGCAGCAAAGACGGCAATATGATTGTCAATCCCACTGTTACTCAGCTGCAGGAGAGCGACTGTGATTTTGTTGTAGCCGGAACCAGTGATGCCGTGGTTATGCTGGAGGGAGAAGCAAATGAAGTTCCGGAAGAAGAAGTAATTAAGTCAATAGAAAAAGCTTTTTCCGAGATAAAGAGAATTGTGGAACTTCAGAATACTCTGCTTCAGAAAGCCAATCCTGAAAAAGAAGAATTCGTTGCACCTCAGTCCGACGAGGAGCTTGAAAATAAGGTTAAAGAGGCAGCTGAAGAAAAAATAACTTCGCTTTTTAAAACTGCAACCTCAAAAATTGAAAGGTCCCGCAGTCTCAGCAAAATAAAAGAAGAAGTTCTTCAAGAACTTGTGGATGAAGAGTCAGAAGACGCCTCGGATGTTAAAGGAGCTATATCCGAGTATTTCGGCCAATTAAAAAAAGAAATTCTAAGAAAACTTATAAAAGAAGAGGGTTTAAGGGTTGACGGCAGAAAGCCGGATGAACTCAGGCCCATTGATTGTGTTTCTTCATTACTTCCCCGGACGCACGGAAGCGGCCTTTTTACCAAGGGTGAAACCCAGGCACTTGCGGCTGTAACTCTGGGCACCATGGCTGATATGCAGATAATGGACGAACTTTCCGGTGAATATAAAAAGAGCTTCATGCTTCATTATAACTTCCCGGCTTTTTCGGTGGGAGAGGTAAAGCCTAATCGCGGCCCGGGCAGAAGAGAAATCGGACATGGACTGCTTGCGGAAAAAGCCCTTAAAAAGGTTTTTCCCTCCAGGGACGATTTTCCTTATACCATAAGAGTTGTTTCGGATATACTTGAATCCAACGGCTCGTCCTCTATGGCCAGCATTTGTGCCGGAACAATAGCCCTCATGGATGCCGGAGTTAAAATCGAGTCTCCGGTTGCGGGTGTGGGTATGGGCATTATAGAAGGGGTTATACTGACCGATATGCTGGGAGATGAAGATCACGCCGGAGATATGGATTTTAAAGTTGCGGGCACCCAAAAAGGAGTCACGGCCATTCAAATGGACATAAAGATAGAGGGGATTTCAACCCAAGTTCTCCGTGATGCTCTTAATAAAGCAAGAGAAGCCCGTCTTAAAACACTTGAGGCTATTCAAAAAGAAATAGCACAGCCGCGTGAGGAACTTTCACCCCATGCACCGGGTATCACCATAATTAAAATTAATCCTGAAAAAATCGGCAGCCTTATAGGCCCCGGAGGTAAGAATATCAAGAAAATACAGGAAGATACCGGAGCATCAATTGATATTGAAGATGACGGAAGTGTATCTATAAGTGCAGATAACGAAGAAGCTATGGCCGAGACTGTAAAAAGAGTAAAAGGACATACGGATGAAGCCAAACCCGGTCAGATTTACATAGGCACGGTTAAGAATATCATGAATTTCGGGGCTTTTGTTGAAATACTGCCCGGACAGGACGGACTTGTGCACATATCCGAGCTGGCCCCCTACCATGTTTCTCAGGTAACCGATGTGCTGAATGAAGGTGACGAGGTCAGGGTGAAATGCATTGAGATAGATGAACGCGGCAGAATTAATCTCAGCCGGGTTCAAGCTATGTCGGAAGAGGAAAAAGAAAAAGAAAAAAACAACAAATAAGATGCCTAAGAAAAAAAGCACGAAAAATAAGCAGAGCGATATAACAAAAACTGTAAATCAGCTTTATTCCCTTATGAAAAAGGAAAAGCTGGCGGAAATAGAGTGGGCGGAAGAAGATTCTTTTAAGCTGCAAATAAAGAGAAGAACCGGACATGTTGTTCCCACTGCCGCTCCTTCAACCGACATTATGCAGCCGGCGAAAAAAGAGAAAAAGAGAAAAAAAGAGGACACTAAAGAATATATTCGCTCGCCTATGAATGGTATTTTTTACAGATCTCCTTCGCCGGGAGCCGAGGCTTTTGTTAAAGAAGGCGAAGAAGTTTCGGCGGGAGCTACAGTTTGCATAATAGAAGCAATGAAGCTCATGAATGAAGTCCAGATTGAAAAAAACTGCCAAATAAAAAAAGCTATTGCTGAAAACGGCTCTGCTGTAAAAGTTAATGATCCTTTATTTGAGGTGAAAAATTATTAAAAATGGCCGAATACGATATTCCGGGCCTGGCAAGGAGGGTGCAAACTTTTTTAGATATAAATAATAAGGTAAATCTGACTGATCTAAAGTTCCATCTTCGATGCCGGGGAACAGATCTTCTTATTGCCGCAGGATGGCTGTTGAGAGATGGCTTTTTGCGCATTGAAAAAGACAGCATAAATATCTGGATTATAAAGAATAATGAGCCGGGATAAGAATATCAGGACAAAAAACTTCCAGAGGCTGGGGGATGTAAAAGGAATAGCCCTCTGTTCTTTGGCCCTGATACTTTTTTTAGGATTTATAAACGCAAATATAGGATACGCCGGCCGGGCTGTTATTAATTTTCTTTTAGATTTTGCGGGCTATTTAAGTTACGCAATACCTGTTTTTTTTCTTTGGTGGGCTGTGAATGAGTTCAGGCATAAAAGCTTTTCTTTTAAATATACTTTTCTGTGGGGCTTCCTCGCTTTTCTTTTTGGAGGAAGTGTTTTTTTTCATTTATTAATGCCCGGACCCGCCGGCGGCCCCGGCGGCGGCGGACTGATAGGTGATTTTCTTAGTGATGCGGTTTTGAGAATAGCTTTGGGTACCCCCGGGGCTTATATAGTTTCTATAGCGCTAATAGCGGTTTCCCTGGTACTTCTGGCAGATATCTCAGTGTATAAGTTTTCATCCGATATTTTAAGCGCCGCGTATAAGTTCTTAAAGAGCCTTAGTTTAAAAGCTGCTTATATTTTTTCTTCAGCCGGGCGTAATATTAAATATCCAGCAAAAAAATTAAAAAAAGAAAAACCTGAATATAATAAGAATATAAAAGAAAAAAAGCAAAGCAGCTTAAAGAAAAAAACAAAGACGGACCATAAAAGCACTGAAGAACCGGAGATTAAACCTTCAGGTCCTCCCAAAATTATTGATATGAATGATTATGAAATACCGGCAAATCTTTTAGATAAACCGGAGTCTGCGCTCAATAAAGCCTCGGAAGAACAACAAAGAGGGGAGCAGTTAACTGAAGTATTAAGAAACTTTGAAATAGATGCCCAGATTGCCGCAGTGGAGATGGGACCCTCTATTACCAGATACGAAATAGAAATACCTCCGGGAATTAAACTTTCAAAAATAAGAAACCTCTCATCGAATATTGCAATGGCGTTAAAAGCAAAGACTGTTCGCATACTGACTCCCATACCGGGTAAATCTGCAGTGGGGGTAGAGGTTCCCGCGCTTGAACAGGAAAAAGTTTACATGAAAAGCATGGTATTATCTACCGAATTTAAAAATGCTCCGGCGGCAGTACCTTATTGTCTGGGTAAATCGGTAAGCGGAGAAAATGTGGTCATTGACCTGGCAAAAATGCCTCATCTTCTTCTTGCCGGAGCCACCGGTTCGGGAAAAAGCGCGGCTATTCATTCCATAATAAACAGCATTCTTTTGAAAAAAGCCCCTGATTCCGTTCGTTTAATACTTATAGATCCAAAGAGAGTTGAACTTCCGATATACAAGGGAATTCCCCATCTTGAATGTGATGTTATCTGTGATTCCCAAAAAGCTGTAAAGACGCTTTTAAAACTGGCGGAAATTATGGATGACAGGTATGATAGCCTGGCCGAAAAAAATGTGTCGGATATTAATCAGTATAATAAATTAAAGGATATAGGAAATAAAATGCCCCGTCTGGTGGTGGTTATAGATGAGCTGGCGGATTTGATGGCTCTTTCCTCAGATAAAGTTGAAAGGGCTATTGTAAGAATAGCGCAAATGGCACGCGCAGTAGGAATACATCTTGTTCTTGCCACTCAGAGGCCTTCGGTTGATGTTATAACCGGACTTATAAAGGCAAATCTTCCGGCCAGAATAGCTTTTAATGTTTTAAGCGGGATTGATTCTCGTACCATACTCGATACTACGGGAGCGGAGAAGCTTTTAGGCAAGGGTGATCTTCTTTATCTTCCCCCGGATTTGCCTCAGCCTCTTAGAATACAGGGCACATATATTGACAGAAAGGAGATACGAAAGGTTGTAAACTACATAAAGGAAAATGTCCTTTTTTATGAATACGATTCTGAAATTAAAAAAGCGCGAAAGAAAAAAGAGAAAGCAAATTACGAGGATGAACTGTATCCCGATGCAATTAAAGTTTTCATAGCAAATAAAAAAGCTTCAATATCTTTAATACAGCGCAAACTCCGCATAGGATACAACCGTGCAGCCCGAATAGTTGACACTATGGAAGAAAATGGCATAATAAGCCGGGAGGATGGTACAAAGGCCAGAGAGGTTCTTGTAGATGAAGATTATCTTCAGAAGATAACAAAATGAAGGCATATAATTTAATTAAAAAGACAGCTGTTTTGCTGGTTGTGATATCGTTTGCTGTGTTGAGTGAAACTCTGCTATGGGCGGATTCGGATATCACTTCAATTGAAATACTGTCAGAAAAACTTATAGAGAAAACAGAAAAGATTGATGATATAATATTTGAGTTCGAACAGGATATTTTTATTGCCGGCTCTACGGATACAGTTAAAGCTAAGGTCTTCTATAAAAAACCGGGAAGTTTTTTTATCAGCTACACGGAGCCTGTTATTCAGGAAATATATTTTGACGGCGAAAAACTTATAACCTATATCCCGCGTCTGCGACAGGCTACATCTCAAATTAAAAAAGACGCCGAGGAGATGCTTGGTATATCGGCGGATTTAATTTTTTCCCCAAGAGGATTGGAAGGGCTTAAAGAAAATCATAATTTAAATATTGAAAATATTGATTCCGAAAAAGATTCTATAGTGCTTGAAGCGCTTCCCCACGAGAAAACCGAATATGAAAATATGTTTATTACTTTTGATTTGGAAACTCTCAGGCCGGTGAAAACAGTAGTTTCAGCACCTCATACTGAATCTGTTACGGTTTTTAAAAATTATAAAATAAATACCGGTCTGGAAAAAGAAAAATTTGAATTTCAACCTCCTGAAGGCATTGAAATTCTAAAAATAGATTAAAATGGGTATTGCTGATAAATTACAATCCGCAAGAAAGAAAATGGGACTTTCAGTAGAAAAAGCCTCAGATGAAACGAAACTGAGTATTGATAAAATAAAAGCTCTTGAAAATGAGGACTATTCTGCTTTTGCCTCTGACTTTTACGCCCGGTGTTTTTTAAAATTATACGCGGATTTTTTAGGGGTGAAAGTTGATGCGCGGAAAGAGATAGGCGAGAATTTTTCAAACGGTAATACTTTCATCTCAATGGATAAAATAAGAAATTCTAAAAAGAAAAGCGCTATTAAAATATCTAAGATAACTATAGCGGTTGCCGCTTTGGCTGTGCTTGCTTATTTTACCATGCATTATTTTTTGGTAATAAGGCCTTTTAATACTTCGGAGATTGTAGAGGTTAAAGAAAATGAAATCCCTCCCCGGCCTGAATTAATAGAATTAAAAGCCGTGGTTTCCGAGCCTGCCTGGATAAGGGTAGTACCCGATGACGGGCGCGCTATTGAAACCCTTCTCACCCCCCCGGCCACCGAATATTTCAGAGCTGATGAGCAGTTAAAAATCCGCATAGGGAATATATGGGGCATAGATATGTATTACAGGAATAATCCCGCGCTTGATTTTAAACAGGTTGATATAGAAACCGGCCAGCGGGGCGGAGTTAATGAACTTGAATTTACAAAAGAATTTAGCGAATAAACTCACTCTTCTAAGAATAGCTTTTGTGATACCCTTTTCCATTTTGCTGACTTCGGAAAAAAAGAGTTTGCTTTTTTTTGCATTAATTATCTTTCTTTTTGCCGGAGTAACGGATTTTTTTGACGGGTATATAGCCAGAAAGAGAGATGAAGTTACCAACGCCGGCAAGTTTTTTGACCCGCTTGCCGATAAGCTGTTTATATGCAGCGCTTTAATAGTTTTTATGGGCAAAGACTCTTTTTATCTTCCTGCATGGCCCGTGATATTAATCATATGCAGAGAATTTATTATAAATGCCTTTCGTTCTTTTGCCTCGTCTTGCGGCAGAGTTATCCCTGCCTCAGCAGTAGGCAAAATTAAAACCGTAATACAAATGCTGGCTGTGGGAATAATTATTCTTTTTTTAATAATACAAAGTCATTTGGCCCTGGTTTATCCGTTTATGGCATTTGTTTCTCTTTTTACGGCAGTTTCAGGTGTAGTTTACATAAAAAAAAATATTGATATAATAACTTGAAACGAAATAATATTACGGCAAAAAATAACAGGAGGCAATATAATGCAATGGTTAATTAAATTTATTTCAACAGGGTTTTTCATAGGCGAAAGGGTTCCCGCTCCGGGAACGGCTGCTTCAATAGTTGCCGCCGCCATATATTATATATTTCTGCCGGTGGAGTCCGCTTTCTACTGGACTATGCTTATTCTGCTTACATTCATCGGGGTAATTACCGCCGGCAAAACCGAAGATATTAAAGGCAGGATTGACCCTCCGGAAGTGGTAATTGATGAAATCGTCGGCTTTCTTATTGCCATGGCTTTTATTCCCAAGCAGTTAAGTTATGTTATACTCGGCCTTATACTTTTCCGTTTTCTGGATATAGCTAAACTGTATCCTATAAACAAACTTCAAGTGGTGGCCGGGGGACTGGGAATAATGCTTGACGATATTTATGCAGGAATAGTTACAAACATAGTATTGCGAATTATAATCGCTTTATAAACCATCTTAAACTTTATACCTCCGGGGAAAGCTAATAAATTCCGAAAATCAGCATAAAATAATATTTCAGGTCAGGGGAATGTCCTGCGCGTCCTGCGCCATGACTATTGAAGGTGTTTTAAAAAAATTAGAAGGTGTTTATAATGCTTCTCTTAATTTTGCAAATGAAAGTGCTACCGTAGTTTATAACCCCTCCAAAATAAGCCCTGAAGACATGATAGGCGAAGTTAAAGCCATAGGTTACAGGATTATACCTCAAGAAAAAATTGGCAGCCAAAGCGACATTGAAGATGATTATGAATTGAAAAAAGCTTTTTCAGTTATGAAAACCGGCTGGTATCTAACACTTCTGGTAATGCTGTTAATGGCTGCCGGGCATTTCATTCCCATGGACCCTTTAATAGCAAAGCTTCATGGTTTTATTCTTGCCGCTGTTGCTTTGGCGGTAATAGTTTTTCCCGGAGCTAAAATATTTAAATCCGCTTTCAATTCAATGAAAAGATTAAAGGCAAATATGGACACTCTTATTGCACTGGGCACATTATCGGCTTTTTTGCTGGGAGCTGCCTCTATTTTTATTCCCGTGGCTAATTTCAGCGGGGTGTCGGCAATGATATTGACTTTTCATCTTAGCGGCAAGTACGTGGAAGCAAAAGCCAAAGGCCGGGCGTCTAACGCGATAAAGAAACTGTTACAGTTGGGAGCAAAAAAAGCGCGTATTAAAAAGGGCCCGGAGACAGTTGAAATTCCAACTGAGGAAATTAAGATCGGCGATGTTATGATAATTCGTCCCGGTGAAAAAATACCAACCGACGCTGTGGTCCTGAAAGGAAGAGCGGCTGTTGATGAATCCATGGCCACCGGGGAATCATTTCCCGTAGAAAAAAAGGAAGGAGATAAACTTATAGGCGCTACTATAAATACAAGCGGACTGTTAGAAGCAAGGGCGGAAAAAATCGGGGAAGAGACATTTTTGTCCCAGGTGGTGAAAATGGTACGGGAAGCGCAGGGGTCAAAAGTGCCTGTACAGGAGTTTGCGGATAAAGTTACATCTTACTTTGTTCCGACGGTCATGGCGATTTCTGTTTTGACTTTTATTTTATGGATTGCTTTTCCTCTTTTTTTTCAATCCGTATTATCTAATGCCGCATCTTACCTGCCATGGGTAAATCCTGATATGGGTTTGTTTTCGCTTGCCGTATTTGCTGCGGTAACTGTTTTAGTTATAGCCTGCCCCTGCTCTCTTGGTCTGGCTACTCCCACCGCTTTAATGGTGGGAAGCGGCCTTGGAGCGGAAAACGGGATACTTATAAGAAGCGGAGCCGCTATAGAGATTATGAAAGATATAGACACTATGGTTTTCGATAAAACAGGAACCATAACCGAAGGCAAAACAAGTTTAAGTGAAATAGTTACTTTTAATGCTCACGAGGATGAAATTCTTTTTTACGCGTCTTCATTAGAAAGCGGCTCCGAGCATCCTCTGGCGGCGGCAATAATCAGCGAAGCGCAAAAAAGAAAAATCAAATATGTACAG
The DNA here is from genome assembly GCA_051747165.1 of Elusimicrobiota bacterium. Classification (GTDB taxonomy): domain Bacteria; phylum CG03; class SLGR01; order SLGR01; family PWQF01; genus JBNJFW01. Next base: position 19,979 of record JBNJFW010000004.1, read on the forward strand.
CCGGACAATTTTATTTCACATGCCGGAAGAGGTGCTTCCGGAGAAGTTAAAGGGAAAAAAATAAAGATAGGGTCCGGAAATTTTTTAAAGGAATATATAAAAAATGACCACCAGAAAAAGGAAATAGAAAAACTGCAGAGCCGGGGAAATACCGTTGTTCTTTTAGTGGTTGATGAAAAGTTGATTGCACTGATAGGAATAGCGGATAAAATAAAGGAAAATGCTGCCTCTGTAATAAAAGCCCTTAATAAAATGGGTTTTGAAACCATTCTTCTCACCGGTGACAACAAAATAACAGCGCACGCAATTGCGCAACAGGCGGGTATTAAGGATGTTCTTTATGAGGTGATGCCTGCAGATAAGGCAGAAAAGATAAAGGAATTGCGGGCCGAAGGGAAAAAAACTTTAATGACCGGAGACGGGATAAATGACGCTCCGGCCCTTGCTTCGGCGGATTGCTCTATAGCCATAGGCACCGGTACGGATATAGCCATAGAATCAGCAGATATAACTCTTGTCAGCGGTAATCTTGAAGGAGTATTAAATGCTGTAAAACTCTCCAGGGCTACCTTTAAAAAAATCAAGCAGAATCTGGCCTGGGCCTTTATGTACAATCTTATTGCCATACCCATAGCGGTTATGGGACTGCTTCACCCGGTTATAGGTGTTTCTGCTATGGCCTTAAGCTCTGTGTCCGTGGTAACAAATGCTAATCTGTTAAAAAAGAAAAAAATATTCAGCTAAGTTTTTAATAAATAGTGTTTTTGATTTTGCGCGTGTAATTATATATACTTTAAACCCATGATTAAAAACTGAAACAGATTTAAAAGGAATTATAACGGAGAAAAACTATGAGTAAAAAACAGAAAGAACAGGCTCTTGAGAGGACAGTAAAGCAGCTTGAGAGTAAATTCGGAAAAGGCGCTATCATGCGCTTGGGTGATGAACGATACCGCCCGGATATACCGGCCATTCCCACCGGTTCCCTTACTCTTGATCTGGCAATGGGAGTGGGAGGCATACCCAGAGGCAGAATAGTGGAGATATTCGGACCCGAAGCTTCCGGAAAAACTACGCTTTCCCTGGAAATAGTTGCCCAGGCTCAAAAACAGGGTGGCAATGCCGCATATATAGACGCGGAGCATGCGCTTGATCCGGCATATTGTAAAAATATAGGAGTTGATGTTGACAATCTTCTTATAGCCCAGCCCGACTACGGAGAGCAGGCTCTTGAGGTTGCAGAAGCCCTTGTCCGCAGCGGAGCAGTGGATGTTGTAGTTGTTGACAGTGTTGCCGCGCTTGTTCCCAGGGCTGAATTGGAAGGAGAAATGGGGGACTCGCATATGGGCCTGCAGGCCCGGCTGATGTCCCAGGCTCTGCGAAAACTTACGGCCACCATTTCAAAATCCACCACTACAACAATTTTTGTAAACCAGCTTAGAGAGAAAATAGGCGTAATGTTCGGAAACCCTGAAACTACTCCCGGAGGCCGCGCTCTTAAATTCTACTCCTCGGTTCGGCTTGATATTAGAAGGATAGGAGCAATAAAATCCGGATCCGATAGCATAGGCAACAGAGCCCGGGTAAAAATAGTTAAAAACAAAGTCGCGCCTCCTTTTAAAAAATCCGAGTTT
>JBNJFW010000005.1:0-21071 GCA_051747165.1 Elusimicrobiota bacterium
AGTTGTTAGGCCCGGATGAAATCGTTGCAGAATATTACAGGGATTTTAAATGGCTTTCAGCTATATATACATATTATTCAAGGCAGGTTTTAAGAGCCCGGCCTGATAGTAAGTTTTATTTCAAAAAATATTTCAGAAAGACTCTGGAACATGTATATGAAGCCAGTGAAATAGTTGAGGTTGAGAAAAATTTACCGGAATTGACCATTGATGAAAACTATATCAGCAAACTTGAGGAGGAAGTAAACAGCAAAGAAGAGCTGGCTGCGAATATAGTCTTTACATTAAATAAACTGGTGCTGGTGGATAAGAAGAACGATCCGGTCTTTATTGCAATAGCTGATAAAGTATTACAGATTCTTGAGAAGTGGAAAGAAAAAAATAAAGACTATGAGCAATTATATCTTGAGGGAGTAGAGGTAATAAAGGATATTTCGAAATTGAAAGACAGACAGAAAGAGCTCAATCTGTCTGACATTGAATATGCCACGCTAATTATCATGGAAAAAGAGCTTGGTAAGAAGAAAGAATATGTTGAAGATATAAAAGAATTGTACAAGCTCCTTAAAGAACATATGTATGAAGGATTTGTTCTTCAGCCTACCGCCATAAAAAACATTGAAAGAACACTGCGGCCATATCTTAGGAAAAAGATAGCAGTATACGGAATAACTTACGGAGAAATGAATGTCGTGTATGAGAAAATAAGGGATATGATAGTTGAGTATGGCAAAGACTATAAAGATAAAAAATAAAGATATTCAGTATTCCGTAAGCCGTCGGGATGTTAAGTACGCCCGCCTTGAATTTAAAACAGGTGATCTGCTCGTTATCCTTCCGAAGAAAATAAAAAATGAACAGGAAATAATAGGGAAACATAAAAAATGGATTTATGATAAATACTGCAAAATTGAACAAGTGCTTGGTAATGTTGATAGCATCAAGCTTAATGAGAAATTTCTGAATGGAAAATTCAAAGAATATATCAATAAATCCGTAGAAAAGAATTCAACAATACTCGGGGTTGAAGTAAATAAAATATTAATTCGTAAGATGCGTTCAAAATGGGGGAGCATGAGTTCCAATAGTAATATGACAATTAACAGTCATATGAGGCTGTTGCCGAAGAGGCTTATAGATTATATCGTATACCATGAATTAGTTCATTTGATTGAGAAGAAACACAATGATAGTTTTTGGAATATAATCAGAAAGAAATACAAAAACTATTCAAGATATGAAAATGATTTATTTAAATATTGGTTTCTTATCAATCAGAGGGTGGGGTAAAAAAAATTGGCGAAAATAATGATAAAACAGAGTTGCTTCGCAACTCAACCGCATCAAGGGCAAGAATATCTATCTAATTACCGCCGCCTAATTAGATAGATATTCAGGGTAGTATCTTAGAGCGGAGTCTGTAAGGCTGCTATACCTGTTGTAACTTTTTAGTGAATACAGGGAATTGTGCCAGCAGGCGGAGCGAAGCGACGGTTGAGGTTATTAACATGAATTCTCTTCAAAAAAGGTTCGAGCTTTTTGCAAAACGTACCACCATTCTTGAGATTTATTAACAGGGGAAAAAATTCTGCGTGCACTTCGCGCACAATCGGGATATGTTCTCAGTAAATCCTCGACTGAAAAAGTCAAAATATTCCAGGGCTCTTTCCAATCCAAAACAAGCTCCCTGTCCGGGAGGCGGAGGTTTTTGCTGGTAAATATTTACAATTAATAAAGCATCAAATATGAATCAGTAAAGAGAAATACTACTACAATGTATCATAAATGAATCAAAAAAATATTTGTATAAGTTGAAATAATGCTTCAAATATGTTACAGTAAGTATGTAAAGAGGCTTAATGAATCAAATATGAGGCGTTATAATGATTGATAATGAAATGTCAGATAGAGCAATTTTGAGTGAGCTTGGAAAACGAATATCTAGGTATAGATTAAATAAAAATATTACACAAGAAACGTTAGCAAATGAAGCAGGTGTTTCAAGATCAACAGTGCAGCGTGCTGAAAGTGGGACAAATATACAGATTTTTGATTTAATACGCATATTACGTGGATTAGATTTACTTGAAAATTTAGAATCTTTTCTGCCAAAGCCAGCAGTAAGTCCGCTTCAGCAGTTAAAGATGCAAGGTAAAGTGCGAAAACGAGCCAGACCTGATAAAAAAGAAAATAAAAAAGAAGATTGGCTCTGGGGTGATGAGTAGTACTGCAGAAGTAAATTTATGGGGAAGGCAAATTGGGGCAGTTTCCTGGGATGAGGAAAAAAGCTTAGCTAATTTTGAATATTCACCGCCCTTTATAAAAAGTGGTATTGAAGTTTCTCCTATTACAATGCCGTTATCTTCACAAATTTATTCTTTTCCTGCATTAGAAAAAAACACGTTTTATGGTCTCCCTGGTTTATTAGCGAATTCGTTACCGGATAAATTTGGAAATGCGTTAATCGATGTTTGGCTTGCTAAAGAGGGTAGGTCTCCTGAGAGCTTTAATCCTGTAGAACGACTCTGTTATATTGGGAAACGTGGTATGGGGGCATTGGAATTTAAACCCTCTCAAGGCCCTGAAAATAAATCAGATAAAAATATAGATATCGCATCTTTAGTTGATTTAGCAAGTAAAATTCTTACGAAAAGAAGACAATTTTCTACTTCTTTTTTAAGATCAAGAGAGCAAGCTTTGAAGGATATTATTAAAATAGGAACATCTGCTGGCGGAGCAAGAGCGAAAGCAGTAATTGCTTGGAACCCTGTAACAAAAGAAGTTAAATCCGGCCAGGTTAAAACTGGGTCCGGATTTTCATATTGGATAATAAAATTTGATGGAGTATCCGGGAATATAGACAAAGATTTAAAAGCATCAAAGGGTTATGGGCTTATTGAATATGCATATTATAAAATGGCGTTGGAAGCTGGTATTCATATGAGTGAGTGTAGATTACTGCATGAAAATGATAGAAGTCATTTTATGACAAAAAGATTTGATCGTACAGAAAAAGGTAAAAAAATTCATATGCAATCCCTGGGAGCGTTAGCTCATTATGATTTTAATCAACCAGGTGCTTACTCATATGAACAAGTTGTCCAAGTTATGAGAAAATTAAAATTATCCATGCGGGAAATAGAGGAGCAATTTCGTCGAACTTTGTTTAATCTTATAACAAGAAATCAGGATGACCATGTTAAAAATAGCGCATTTTTAATGAATAAAAAAGGAGAATGGAAACTTTCGCCAGCTTATGATGTTATTTATAGTTATAATCCTGCCGGGAAATGGACAAGTAAACAACAAATGTCTTTGAACGGAAAAAGAGATAAGTTTGATAAAAATGATTTTATTGAGTTTGCGAAAACAGCATCTATTAAAAAAGAGAAAGCAGAAAGTATTATTACTCAAGTTAAGAATGCAGTATCAAAATGGGAAAAGCATGCAAATGATGTAAATATACCAAAGGATAGAATTAAAAAAATAAAGTCAACTTTTCGAAATATATGATGTCATAAGATTTAGTAATAAGGTCTTTAATATATAGAAAATAACCCCCCCTTCCCAGTTTCGGCAGTAATTGCAGAGACGAATAGGGCGGAGTTGGGCAGCAGTATATATTTGCTTGACAAAAGTAAATAAGTTGCATAAAATTCAATTGTAAAAGAAAAAGTTAGAAATATTCCGGGAAATAAATGGTGTCTATATTAAACTTCGAAGATAAACGCATTAATTACAGAAGGAAAGTAAGTGAAACATAAAAACAGCAAGCCCCGAAACCCGGATAAATCCCGCCGGTTTTTTTCCCGCAAAACAATTAATACTCTGAAAATAATTGTTACGACTATTCTTGTTGTTCTTATATTGCAGAAAGCGGGCCTTGATAATATATACAGAGCATTTTCTGTTGCCGGACCCGGGGTTTTTGCTCTCGGATTATTTATTTATGCAATTTATTTTTTCATAAATGTTATTCTTTTCAAAAGCCTGATTATGTGGGGAGGCGGCCCTGTAATTAAAAAAGGAGCCTTGTTACTTGATTTTACCAGGGCTGCCGTTTTGGCAATGTTTACCCCGGCCCGTTCCGGTCAATTTTTGATGATAAAGTTTTTATCGGATCGCGGTCTTGAATCCGGGCAGGCTTGGGCGGTATACCTGGTTTATAAACTTTTAAATTATACTGTTTTATTTTCCTTAGCCTTGCTGGGGGCAATATTTTTGATTTCCGAAGTCGGTTATACTATTGCAATTGCCGGTTTAATTGTTATAGCGGCAGCTTTTACTCTTTTTCTTTTTTCTGAGACTCCCCGCAACTGGATTAAAAAGAAATTTGAATCAAAAATCCAGGGCAAGTTTAAGGGTTTTTCTAAGTCCCTGGAGCTTTTTAAATCAAAAAAACTACAACTTGGCTATGCCCTGATTTTAAAGTTTGTAATAAGAGCTTCCATGGCAATGATTATTTATCTTTTTATATACACCCAGGGCTCTTCTGCGGGATTTATTGAAGTCCTTTTATTGTCTGTGATTGCTTCAGTAATTGCAATGGTGCCTGTATCCATAGGAGGTTTCGGAATCCGGGAAGGAAGCGCTGTACTTCTTTTTTCTATGGTAGGAGTAGAGCCGGCTGTTACGGTGGCTGCATATCTGTTTTATTATGTTGTAGGTATAGTCTCTAAAGCCTTGATTTTGATATTTTTTACAAAAAAGTATGGCTTATAAAAAGAAAAATATAAAAGACTCAAAAAAACCCCAAACTATTTTTGGGATTTCAAGGGAAATAATATTTGTCATAGCAGCCGCCTGGATTTATATAGTATCTGCAGCTTTCATGCGGGACCGGAATGTGATGTGGGGAATATCTCACCTGTTTGAACTCCAGGGGACTTTTAATCTACTAAATTTTCTCAGTTTATGTTTATCTTATGTTGTTTCTATAATATTTTTTGCCGGTACGGTTATAGGTATTCATCTTATAGGCAATCTTTTACTTTCGGCTTTTAGAGTAAATTTCAATTCAGATGAAGAAAAAACTCTTATGTCCATTGCAGCAGGTGCCGGAGTGCTTTCTCTGTCTATGTTTGCCTTTGCTTTACTCGGCCTTCTTTATCCTTTTTTTATGTATGTTTTATGGGCCGTTGGTGTTATATTCGGATTTAAAAAAGCGCGTAATTCAATAAATTCTTTTTCTTTTAAAGAAATTAAGCTTACTGCAGGAACAAAAATTATTTTATTTATTCTTTTCGTGGCACTTTTGTTTAATTTCATAATGGCATTTACTCCGGAAATTTTCTATGACACGTTAAATTATCATCTTGGCGTGCCCAATATATATAAGCAGTTTGGGCAGTATGTAGAGTTGCCCTACAAGCACCACGCAAGTTTCCCCCTCGTTCCACAGATGACTTTTCTTTTTACCATAATGATCGATTCAACGGCAGCGGCAAAGCTATTGAACCTGGCTTTTGCTATTTTTACGGCATTAGCTGTTTATATTTTTTCCAGGGACCGTCTGGATTCGGCAAAAACAGGATTTTATGCGGCAGTGATATATCTTTTAATTCCCAATGTTCTTTTTCGTTCCTGGACAGTTACAACAGATACCATGCTGACATTTTTAACCTTTCTTTCCCTGTGGGGAATAATTAATTTTATAATTAAAAAGGAAAAGAGGTGGCTGATATTATCCGCTGTGTTTGGGGGATTTGTTATGGGGTCAAAACTTACAGGAATATTCTTTGTTACATCCATTTTTATTCTTATAGTCGCTTTTGGGGTGTATACTCTCATTAATAAGTTTAAGCTTGCCGTATTGTGGGGAGTTATAATGATTACGGTCTTTTCCCCGTGGCTTATCAGAAATACAATAGAAACGGGAAACCCGGTTCATCCCCAGTTTGAAAATTTTTTTACAACAGAATACCCGTATAATATTGTTCTTGAAGAGAAGGGCCAAGAACATAAAGACCGTATTACCCATTTTACACGGGTCGAGAAACTGAAAAATATTATATCAATGTTGTGGGATATTCCCGTTCAGGGAGGGAAATTTGATACACCCTACGATTCTCCCGATTACTATATGACAGGGGCTTTGTTTTTAATATTCATTCCTCTTTTATTGCTTTTTAAAGGGAAAAGAGAAGAAACAAAAGTTATAAAATACTTGCTTGTTTTTTCTGCTGCGTCCTACTTTTTCTGGGGTATACAATCAGAAAAAGTTAAATATTTTGCTCCTGCTTTTCCTTCTCTTGCACTTCTCGCTGCAGCAGGGGCAGATAGAATGGCAAAAGCAGGACAAATCGGCAGCATAGTTGCCAGTGGAGTATTGGGCTTCCATTTGATGGTAAATTTTTTGACTATGTCTTTTGTTGCACAAAATGTTTATATACCTTTTTCTCTTGTAACAGGAATGGTATCCCGCGATGAATATCTTTCAGACACCAGGCAGATGTACCCGAATCCTTCTTATAATTCATTTAAATATGCCCATGATAACCTCTCTAATGATGTAAAAATTCTTGTTAGCTGTGAAGCAAAAACATATCACCTGAAAAGACCTCATATTTCTTTTGCTCCTTCTATGAGAGAGCCTCTCATGATATACACCAGTTATGAAGAGATAAATTCGGGAAGAGATTTATATGAGTTCCTTGATGAGAAAAACTATTCTCATATTATATTTAATGCTCCCGAGGCGGTGAGGACCAGCAGTTATGGTTATCTGGACCTCATTAAAGAAGAAGAGGTTTTAGTGCAGCAGGAATTTTTTAATGAACATTTAAATATGCTTTATAAAGATAATAATTCCTTCCTGTATGAGATAGTTGAGTCTTCGGATGAGCCTGTATATAATCCAGTTCTGGATGTATTAAACCACTACCACCAGCAGGCATCGGAATCTATGCTGGAGAATATTGAAAGAGGAGTAGATGGAGCTCAGAAGGAAGAGTTTCTTGAAAAAATTACTGAAAGAGCAGATATTATGCTTGAAATAAACAACTCTAATGCCCAGGCGCATTATTTTAACTCCTACTCTTATTATTTACTTGGCAATGCTGAAAAAGCAGTTTATCATGCCAGCAATGCTGCACGTTTAAACGGGGCTTATGAACAATTATATCAGAAGATAAAGAATGCAATTGAAGAAAGATAAAAAGCAATTTAAAGTTGTAAATGTATGTGGTTTTTTTTACTCGGGTTCAAGTGCTGTTGTAGATTTGCTTAAAGAATTTGACGGATATTACTCTTTTGATGAAGAGTTTAGGCTTTTAACTGGACCCAATGGAATACTAGAAATGGAAAATAAAATTAAGGATCCAAAACTTTCATCAAAACAAGCAGTTGAAGATTTTTTACAAATGGCACTGAGACAATCTAAAATTACTTTTCTTACTCAAATTAAGTCTATACTTAAATCTTTATCAAGTTATTTAAGTTATATCGGCGCAAAAAATATTGTACATATAATTCCCCGGTATTATATGCGTCTTACAGGGCAACAGTTCTTTTCTTTGAAAGAAAGAGGTTATGCTAAAAAACTGGGCAGGAATTTTAGAAAAATAACTTTCAGTTACGTAAGACAGCTTAAAGAAAGACAAAATGAATTTGTAAAGATAACCAGAAACTATTTATCAAAAGTTCTGCAATTGATAGATTATTCAACTAGTATAACTGTAAATACAGTAATATTTGATCAGGCAATTCCTCCGTATTATCCGCAATTAAGTAAGGGGCATAATTATTTTGAAAATATAAAGACAATAATTGTTGACAGGGAACCGGGTGACCAGTATGTTGAAGGAAAAGAGATTTTTCCTAATATTGCAATTAGAGAGGGGTTGGAATTTGAAAATAAGCTGGAGGCATTTATTAAATGGCGTCAATACGTTCAGGAAAAGACTTTTGCTGAAAAAGATGCCCCTGATAAAATATTAAGGATAAGGTTTGAAGATTTAATAGATAAATACGAAAAAACGCTGAAACAGATACTTAACTTTTTAAACGAAAATGAGGAAATACATAAAAATAAAAAAAAATACTTTAATCCTAAAGCTTCAAAGAAGAATATAGGGCTGTACAAAAGATATAATAATCCAGGCGCAATACAAAAAATAGAAGAAATTTTATATTAAAAAAGACAAATGCAAAAACTAATGAGAGAAAATTTAATTATATTCAAAAAAATTACAAATATTTTGTTTAATAATATCTTAATTTATATGCATAAATTTAACTTTCCATTTAGTATACTAAAAACACTATTGAAAATAAGGAAACCCGATATTACAATGTGGGTTCCTTTGTCAGCTATTAGCTTTTTTATGCCAAATAAACAAATCCCACGCATTTTTCCTTTTTTGAAAGTGCATAAATTAAACACTTTTTTTATCTTATCGGGAGATTGGGATTTAAGAATTCTCCCCATAGATAATCTTTATTCTAAGCATAGTATAGCATACAAAGCAATATTTCAAATGTTTAACGAAAAAAAAGACTATAAAGAAACCGATGAATATAAAAATAAATTAAAGAAAATAAGAAAAGGTGCCACTTCCTCGAGAGGGAGAAATAAAAAAGACTTAGATAATTATTTTAGTAGCCTCATTAATTTAAAAAGATCAATTGAACGAAATGGCTATAAAAATCAGATTATATTAAAGGGCAAAAAAGAAGACGAAATCGGAGTTTTCATTGGTAGGGACGGAAAATTAATAAAACCTGAGGATCAATTTTCCGGCACTCACAGATTTGCAATAGCAAAATATTTAAATCTTTCAGAGATTTTTGTGCAAGTGGTAGCAGTACATGAAGAATGGGCAAAAAACAATCTGGAGTCTTTACTTTTAAAAGACGTGGGGGTTATACAGAAGCATATTAATAGTAATGTAGTATAAGGGGAGAGGAAACATGTGTAAAAAAAATCTAACTAAAAAAGATAAGGGAATGAACGTTTTAGTATACAAACTTGCTGCTGAAAAACTTAGACGAAAACCGGATAAAAGCAATATGAAAGTTGGGGTTGAAGATAATATTGGAGAGGGTATTCATGTCCACTGGCATAATATCCGCTTTGAAATATCTATAAAGGATTTTGAAAAACTTGCAGATGAACTTGAAAAAATAAAGGAGGATTTTTTCCATGGGAATTGTTGAAAAAGAGCTGGCAAGATTTAAATTGTCGAATGGAGAACAATTTCTTATAGAATACACATCAAAAAATGGTATACATATCCATGTTGATAGTATACAAATTACAATGTCTTTAAAGGAGTTTCGGCAATTTATACGGGTTGTGTTAGAGGGAAGAAGAGAATTGTGGAAACTGAAAAATGGTAAAATTTAATATAAAAGAACAAAAATTGATAAGAAACCTGCTTAACTCTTTTAATGAAAACGATATTTTTTATGTGGTGCCAAGAGATTATGAAGAGTTACCTAAAGAGATGAAAGAAAACCGCTTGGATATTCTTGTTGAGAAGAGCTTTTTTTTAAAAGCCCATTATTTATGCGGGGAGCTATCTTTTAAAAAGCAAAAACACAGGAAAAACTTATTTCAATATGTTAAAAATAATTTCATTAAATATAAAATTTTTTCTCATCAATTCTTTCCCTCAACTCAGAAAATAACACTTAAAAAATATATTAAAACACATATGTATCTTATTTTTCTGGGAGTCAGAAGTAGTTTTCGTAAAAAAAAGAGAAACAAAAAAAATTTATATTCTAGGTATATTAAACGTGAATTTAAAAATGGTGATGTAACAATACGATTAATGAGTCATCTTGCATATACTTCCCCCTCCAGCAGAAAATTGATTCAAGTAGGACCTATTGTAGGGCATAAAATGTTAGAAAACAGAGAAAAAAGCGATGATATATATATTCCTTCTCCTCCGGATGAACTGGCCCATCTGATTTGTAGGGGGGTTTGTGATTTTTTCGGAAATTTTCCTGACCATTATTTATATAAATGTTCTATTTTGCGAGAAAAAGTTTTACGCGAGGAAGAAGATAAAAAAAGGTTTAAAAAGCTTCTGTCAATTCTTTTTTTTAAAGCTGATGTGGTTGTATATAATTGTATTCTGAAAAAAAAGTATAATAAAATAAAAGAAGAAGTAGTTAAGTTTACGGGATATTAAAGAAATAAAATAATATGAAAATTTTATTCGATATCGTTCATCCAACCGGAGTTCATGCTTTCAAGAATGTAATTTATCTTGTACGCAGCAAAGGTCATGAAACAATTGTAACTCTAAGGGATAAAGATAATGCCGGATACTTATTACAAAAATACGGGATAGATTACATTAAAACTAATAACAAAACAGGAAAAAACTTTTTTACTTCATTTTTAGAATTAATGAAAAGAATGTATTATATGGTAAGTATTATAAAGAAAGAAAAGCCGGATATTCTTATAGGTATAACAAATGTAAATATCGCTCCGTTAGGATTTATTTTCAGGATTCCAGTTTTAGATATTAATGATAATCAACATGCTTGGTTAAATCAATTAATTTCATTTACTTTTGACACTCGAATTATTACCCCGGAAAGTTTTAAAATAAAATATTCATTCTGGCGGAGAAAACAAATTACATATCCCGGGCATTATTCCTTAGCTTACTTACATGGAAAATACTTTACTCCTGAAAAAAAACTCCAAAAGAAGTTGAAATTAGAGAATAAGAAAAACACATTGATTCGTCTGGTTTCTTTAAAGGCACATCACGACGCATTTTTAAAAGGTTTTTCTTTAAATCACATTGATAAAATTATTAATGAGTTAAAAGAATATTCAAATATTTTTATAAACTCCGAGTATAAACTGCCTGAAAAATATAGACGCTATGCAGTTCCTGTTACTCCTGAAAGATTTTTAGATTTTTTATCTATATGTGATCTTTATATTGGTGAAAGCGCCACAGTGGCAAGTGAAGCTTGTATGTTGGGCGTTCCGTCAATATACGTTTCTGATTCAAAAAGATGTTACACCGATGATTTGGAATATAAATATGGTGTATGCAGAAATTTTGACCTTAATGAATTTGATGAGGCTCTAAATTATGCGAAAGACATATTGACATCAAGTAAGGCTCCTCAACATTCATTTGATTTTGATGTTACAAAATTTATTGTAGAATTAATTGAGAAATATGGAAAGAAAGAATAAAAAATCAAAAAAGGTTGATAAACGTGATTTTAATTCAGCATCTACCCTGCAATCAACAAAGCAGTTGAAACGATTTCTTTCAAAGTTACGGAAGAACAGAAAACCCCTGCAGACAATGATTGATGTCGGATGCGGGTACGGAGGATTAACTAATTATATTTCTGATTATCTGGGAGTAGCAAAAACGTATGGTATTGACTTGGATAAAGAAAAAATTAAAGTTGCCGAGACACGCGAAATAAAAACGGAGCAGGTTAATGTTGAGAGTGAAAAGTTTCCATTTAAAGATAATTCAGTAGACTTGGTCACAACCTTTGGAGTCTTTGAACATTTGCGTTATTATGATAATTTAATGGAGGAAAGCAACAGGGTATTAAAAAAGGACGGTTACTTGTTATGTTCGTTTCCAAACTTGGGAAGCTGGATAAGAAGAGTATCTTTATTGCTGGGCCGGCAACCGAGAGATATTGAAATTTCCACAAAAAAACCTTTCGGCACTTTGGGTATATACGATGATAAGTTTTTAAACCATGTACACACGCCAACTTATAGGGCCTTTAAAGAAATGCTGGAGTACCACGAATTTGTAATATTAAAAAAAGGAGGGATATTTCCTTACCAGTATTCTAAAAAGTTAAAAGTTATTGATAAAATTACTGCCCCAATCCCCAGTTTGTGCAGAAGAATAATTATACTAGCAAAAAAGGAAAAAAATTATTCAAAGGAGAGGGAAAACAACGATATGATTTATGATGAAAGTGTAAATTGGTATTTTAGAAGGGAATAGAAACAGTTTAGTAATAAACTGAATTTATTATGTTAGCCAATAGATATAATACGAGATTAAGAATTTTTCTTTATTAACCAGTTTTTTGTCTTTAATACGAAAGCCCGTCTCCTTAATCTTGTTGTTGAGAAACTTACTATCGTGTGCTGTAAGGCAGTTAAAAAAGCGTCCATGTTTAAAAAATTTATATATCTTCTTTGAAAAATTAAGGCTAAATTCTTGAAATATTCTGGGCAGTACACATATAAAAGGAGATTCAAATACCTGCGCACTAAGAATAATATGTTTTGCTCCACATTGCAAGAAATTATTCAAGACTTTTTGCACCTCTTTTTCATGCAGCCACCAAAAAAGACGTGTACATACAATAACTGAAGGGTTAAATTCGTAGGTTGATACATCCATAACATTTCCCCGTCGAAACTCGATTTTGGAGTTTGGAGTTTTAGACAACTTCTTTTTTGCCAGAGAAATCATATCTTCAGAAATATCAATACCTATTACCTCTCCCACAGGTAAGTTGTTATAGACTGGAAGGAAACGCCCAGTTCCTACCGGTATATCAAGAATGGTTGGGTTAGGTTGTACTTCTATTATTTTTCGGAGAAAGTACTCTACTATTAACTGTTCTTTTTCCCATACAAAAGATTTTTTTCTCTTTTTTTCATAATTTTCAGCAATTTCGCCTTTATATCTTTTTGTAAGATCGCCTGTTTTCATGAGTTCCTTAAATTTTCAAATTTGATATTAAATGTTAAATTTATCATAATAATTTACCGATTTTAAGTTTGTAGATTATTATAGGAAATAACAAATGAAAAGTAAAAAAATGAGTGAAGGAATATCGGTTGTAATACCTGTTTACAACGAAGAAGAGGCCGTAGTTGATGTTATCCGTCAGGTAAGGGAAGTTCTTGAGAAGAACTTTGAAAAGTATGAGATTGTAGTAGTCGATGATGCTTCTACCGATAATACAGCCGAGATACTTAAAGATGTGGAAGATGTTTCCCTTATAGGCCACTACCGCAATGAGGGAGCAGGAGGAGCCCGGAAGTCGGGTATAGCTAATTCCAGGCATGAAATTATAGTGATGATAGATGCTGATACCACTTATCCGGCCGACCGCATTCCCGAGCTGGTAAAAAATCTGAACCATTTTGACATGGTTGTAGGAGCCCGCCAATCCGAAAAAGGAAAGTTTAAGTTTTTGAGGATCCCGGCCAAGTTTTTTATAAAAAAGCTGGCCGAGTTTATAACCGCTCGAAAGATACCCGATCTTAATTCAGGGCTAAGGGCGTTTCGAAAAAAAGAGATAGTCCGGTTTTTTGATATTCTTCCCAATACCCATTCTTTTGTAAGTTCGATAACCGTTGCGTACATGTGCAATAATTACCGGGTTAAGTACATACCCTGCAATTATTACAAAAGAGTCGGCAAATCAACCTTTCATCCCTTAAAAGATACCCTTACATATATCAACCTGATAATTTTCACCGTTTTATACTTCAGGCCTCTTAAATTTTTCGGAATTTTTGGCTTTGCTATTGGAGTATGGGGCGTTATAAGGCTTATTCTCCAGTCCGCCGCTGTAGGCCATGTAAGGGTACGGGAAGGGGTTATAATGCTGCTCTTAAGCGCTATTCTAATTATAATGCTGGGACTGCTGGCGGATATGATGGTAAAGCTCAACAGAAACAGGTATGCCAAGGAAATCCATGTGTACAAAAAAAAAGTCGGAACTGAAGGAGAGCAGAAGCAGGAAAATCACGGCTCTGACATTTCGGGGTAGAAAAGACAATCTTGTTAACTCAACTTCAGTTTTTCCATGAAAACTAAAATAGGTATTAACGCCAAATTCATTATACCTGCCGTTATTTTAACTGTTATTTCCGCGGGGTTTTTAGGCTACTACACTATTGACCGGGTAAGTGATGCTTTAGAGAATGAGTTTGAAGAACGCGCTGTTGCCCTGACTAATAATCTTGCCGCAATAAGCGCTGACAAACTTGCTGTAGATGATCCCGCTTTTTTTAAGCATGAATTTGAAAGCGAAGAGGCAGTTAACGATTTTCTCCGGGTCTTGAGCGATTCCGGTTTCAGCATTGAGTACAAAGGTATAGATGAGTTAAACAAACTTTTAGAAAACCCCGGGCTGTATGATTCATGGAATGATTTGCAGAAAGAATTGGACCCCGAAGACAGAATTCAGATTGAAAACATAAGCCGTCTTGTAGAAAAACAGGCTAATTTAAGGGGGAAAGAATATGAAGAATTGTCCTCCCGCCAGCAGAATGCAATTAAAAGGCTTAACCGGATTATTCTTGAAAAGACTTACCCCCAAAAATGTCCCCCGAAGCATCTCAAACCGGACATAGAAAGGCTTGAGCAAATGGCAGAGGTAACTCTTAATCGGGAAGATGTTTCTTCTGTGAGTATTGAAGACATAGAAGGGTTTAAAATTGTAAATATATCCGATGATAATTTAAAAGGTCCCTTTAAAAAATATTCCGCTCCGGTAATGATAGCGCAGCCGGTTTTGAAGCCGGGAGAAAACTTTCCCCTGGGAGAAAGCGAACTTGAAATGGAAAAAGCAGGCACTGTTAATGTTTCCCTTTCCTTAGCTTCTCTATATGGAAAAATAAGTGAAATAAAATATTCTTTTATTAAAGTTATATTAGTTGCGCTTGTTTTCTTGACTCTTGCTATCAGCTTTTTGACCGGCAGATATATTATAAGCCCGATATCAGATTTAATTGCCGCCGTGCGCAGAGTGGCCAGAGGGGATTTGGATTATAAAATCAAGGTTAAAAATAGAGATGAAATAGGTGCCCTTGCCGCTTTTTTCAATAAAATGTCCAGAGATTTAAAGGCTTATAGAAAAAAAATTAAACGCCTGGCCTATCATGATGATTTAACTGATCTGCCCAATAGAAAACTTCTGGAAGACAGGATAGAGCATTGTCTGGAAAAATCTAAAAGAAAAGAAAAGAAAGCCGCCGTTCTTTTTATCGATCTGGACAATTTTAAAAAAATTAATGATACCATGGGGCATTTAGCCGGCAACACGCTTCTTAAAAAAGTAGCGGCCAGACTTAAAAATGCGGTTAGAAAAAGTGACACAGTTTCGCGTTACGGGGGCGATGAATTTGTAGTTTTAATCGAGGACATCAAAAAAACGGATGATGTCCTGAATGTTGCGGAAAAAATCTTAAAAGCTTTCAGTGAAGAAATTTTAGTTGAAGGGAAAAAGATAAATATAACTCCCAGTATGGGGATAAGCATATATCCTGACAGCGCAGGTGAAACAGGGGGTTTGATTCGCAAGGCCGATATAGCTATGTACAGGGCAAAATCAGGCGGTAAAAATGATTATGAGTTGTTTAGATAGGCTTACCTTCTGATTAAGCGGTGGAGAAGAGGGCTGTAATTTGAAAGATTTGAAATTAGTTAAGGTTTTTGCTTTCCGGTATGAGGCCCAGCTTCTCAAGGGTTTACTGTCGGAAAATGGTATAGAGTCCATGATTGTTTCTGATGATGCGGGAGGATTCCGGCCCGAGCTTAATTTTGCCTCCAGCGGGGTAAGGCTTTTTGTCCGGAAAGAAGACAGGGAAAAGGCTGGAAAAATTATAAAAAAAGCAGAAGAATAAACAGAGGGCTTTTATAGAGATTAAAAATGTTTGCAAAAATAAATTACTTGTGTTAGAATAACATAATTGAATGAGGAGAAATATATGAGTCCTTTTTTTTCGGGGAAACAAAATATACTCGGCGTCGATCTTGGGACGGCTTCGGTGAAGGTTTTAGAAATGAAATCTTCAGGGGCTTCCTTTAAGGTTACAAATTATGGCCAGGAGGATATACTCAGAAAAGGCGTTAGCGGAAAACTCCCCGAAGAAAGAAAAGAAATATATGTAAATGCCCTTAAAAGTATACTTAAGAGAAAAAAGTTTTCCACCAAAAAAGCCGCGGTTTCAATTTCCGGCAGTTCGGTTATAGTCAGGTTTGTCAAATTTCCCAAAATGAGCGCGGAAGATTTAAGTAAAACTCTCCAGTTTGAGGCCGAGCCTCATATCCCCTTTGATATAGATGATGTAAATATGGACACCCAGATTATAAATGAGGTGGAAGAAGAGAATGAGCTTAAAATGGAGACCATACTGGTAGCAAGCAAAAAGGATACGGTTAAAGAGAGGATAGACATAATAGAGGCAGCCGGATTAAAGCCGGCAATAATAGATGTGGATGCTTTTGCTCTTGAAAATGCTTATGAAATTATAAATGAGCAGGAGGCCGGGGACAGGTGCATGCTTGTAAATATCGGCGCTGCTATAACAAATATAAGTATAGTCGAGGGGGGAGTTTCCAAGGTTGTCCGGGACCTTTATACAGCCGGAAACGCTTTTACCCGGGCAATCCAGAATAGTATGAAAATTGAAGTCCCCAAGGCGGAAGAATTAAAAAAGAAGTACGGCCTTGATATTAAATCGCAACAAAGCAGCTCGGAGGGAGACATAGGAAATCAGATTTACAATATATTGTCTCCCATTGCCAAGGAGCTGAATTCTGAAATGCAGAGGTCCATAGACTATTTTACCGGACAGCAGTCTTCACCGGGAGCTGAGATAAATAAAATAATACTCTCCGGCGGCGGCGCTTTAATGAGAGGACTGGTGGATTTTATAGAAGCGGACATAAAAATACCTGTTGAAGTTTTTCGCCCGCTGGAAAAAGCCCAGCTTGGAGACGATTCTGCCTCACTTTACGTCAATTCTCCCGCTCTTGCGGTGGTGACCGGACTTGCGGTGCGAAAAAAGGGCGACAGTAAACAAAAATGATTAAAATAAATCTTCTTCCTAAAGAGTTTGAAGAAAAAGCACTTAAGAAAAAGAAGATAGCGCTTATCATAGCTGTCGCCGCGCTTTTTGTAGTCGGTGTATTCGGTGTCTTTATAATGAGGATAACCGAGCTGAGCAGGCTGAGAGGAAATATAGAAAGAGCGGACCGCAGGCTTATGGAATTGCGACCGGTAGTGGAAAAAGTAGAGGAATTAGAAAGCCGAAAAGAAGATCTTTTAAATAAAATAGATGTAATAGAAGGACTTATGGAGGTCCGTCTTATAACCCCGGTTTTCATGGAAGATATGGCAGACATTATGCCCACAGGAGTGTGGCTTACTGCGCTTACTGCCGGTTCCGGGGAGGAGATCATAGATCTGGACTTAAGTGTCAGGGCTGCGGATAATTATGCCGTGGCCGATTTTCTTAATGCGCTGGAGATGTCGGATAAATTTTCCGATTTGCAATTTACGGGATTAAGTTCCACCTCTTTTGAGGATGAAGAAGTCAGAACTTTTAATATCAGCTGCAAGTATCATTTTAATGGAGTTAGCTGATGGCTATTGAAAAGGGCCAGGGCGAAACCCCGCTTTACCAGAAGGTACTACTGGGGATACTTGTACTTATAGGCTTTATTTATTTTTACTCAAACTATATGGCCCCTTTAAGCGGTGAAATAAAGGAGGCTAAAGAGGACCTACAGGAAAAGCGGAGTAAAATTGTTGATATGCAGGTTAAGGCTGCCCGCCTGGAGTATCTGGAAAAGGAATATGAGGTAATTTCAAATTATCTTCAGGAAACCGAACAGCATTTGCCTAAAACAGAAGAACTTCCTGAATTTATAAAAACAATTACCAGGCTGGCGCAGCGCTTTGATATGGATTTAAAAAATCTTTCGATAGGAGAAAAAAAGGAAGGCGAATATTATCTGAGCCATACCTACAGTATGAATCTGACAGGAGATTATCATACTTTGGGACAGTTTTTCAGCCGCCTGGGTCAGCTTGAAAGGATTTTCAGTGCCAGAAATCTTCGATTTACCGTAGGCGAGGAAGGGCTGCTGCAGGCTGATTTTGATATAGTGGCATATACTTTTGCGGATTAATTACATGAAGCTTAAATTTATTATAATAATACTTGTTTTTGCTTTTGCCGGATGCACGTCCAATGATGACGGCTTGCCACCTGCCAGGCACAAGCCTCCGGATCTGGATAAGATTGAGGAGCCCGAAAAAATAAAAATACCCGAGCACACGTATGCGGGTACTAAATACAGCTCGCCTTTTACCCCGCAGGCCGGCAGCCGCCGGCGTTATGCGTCTTCCGAAGTCGGGCAGGGCCGCTCGGAGGTAAGTCTTGACTCATTAGTTATAACAGGAATAATTTCCGGAAGTGACAGCAAATATGCTATACTCTCAAGCGGAGACGAATATTATATTGCCCGGGACGGTCTTTTGCTTGATGAAGATGAAGAAGAGGTTCCGGGAGTTGCCACGGTGGTTAAAGAGGATGAAATTATACTTATGGACAGCGGGGGAAGAACTGTAGAGATAGAGGCTCCCCAGTGGTAAAAATAAGAGTTTTACATAAAAAGAGAGGCATTAAATGAAGAAAATAATTGCGGCTGCTGTTTTTTTACTTGCCTTTATAACAGCAAATGAAAATTTGTGCGGCGAAAGGCTGGAAAACGTGGAAAACCTGGAGAAAGTCGAAGTTAAGGAGAAATCAGAAGCAGCGGCAAGGGTCAGTATTCAAACTACCGGCAAGGTCAGGTTTCATGTCTTCAGATTGTCCGACCCCTCCCGCCTTGTTGTGGAGATGGTGGACACTCTTCACGAGTGGGATGAAAAAGAAAAAGATATTTCCGGAAGCATAATAAAAAAGATAAGGTCCGGGCAGTACAAATACGAACCCGTTATAACTTCAAGAGTTGTCCTGGACATGGATGTTGAAGATTATATACACAATGAAGTTTCCACCGAGAATGAAATAACCATATTTGTAAGTCTGGATGAGGAGGAGCTGGCGGAACTTGAAAAAGATAAACCCGAGGAAGAGAAAAAGAGGCTCCGTCTTGAGCCCAACACCCCTACTCAGGAGCACGAATCAAAAATAGAAGAGCTCAGGCGCGAGCGGGAGGAAAGAGAAAGAGAACTTAGAAGAAGAAGAGAGGAAAAAGCGCGCCTTGAAAAACAGCTGGATGAGATGAGGGAGAAGGATGTGGTTCCGGGTGAGGTAACAAGCGATCTGAGCCGGGAACGGGTAAATTTTAATTTCAAAGAGGCAGACATAAGAGAGATACTCAGGGCCTTTGAACAGGAACTGGGCCGTAACATAGTCCCCACTAGCGAGGTGAAGGGGGAAGTTACGCTGCGCTTGCGAGATGTTCCTTTTGATGAAGCGCTGGGTCTTCTTCTTGGCAGAATGAATCTGGCCGCTGTTCAGAGTTCTCCTAATATAATTGAAATAATGCCCCGCGAGAAAGTGCCTACGGAAAGAAAAACATTTTATCTTAAATACAGAGATGCCGACAGCATGCGCGAAACCCTTGATAGCCTGCTTACATCAAGCGAAAAAGAAAACGCCACCATAGCTTTTGACGAAGGCTCCAATTCCCTTATAGTTTCCGCTCCTGCTTATATACTTAAAAGGATAGGACTTATAGTAGAAAGGCTGGATATAAAGGAGACCCAGATAAGAATAAAAGCCCGCCTTATTGAAGTTATGTCCGATGACGGAGTGGAAACCGGAGTCAGCTGGGCAGCAAGCAGCGATTTCGAAACAGAGGAGGAAACTAAACGCCGGGCCCTGCTCTCACCCGCTGATTATTCTTTTGATGAAGACGGCAATGTTGTCCATGAAGATACTATAGCCCGCTACAGCTCCGGTCTTACGATGGATATTTCAACGGTGCTGGATGATGTCAACCTTTACGGTCTTCTTAATTTTCTCGCAAACCAGACCAGCGCCAGAACGCTTTCCGAGCCCACTATTATGACTCAGAATAAAAAGCCCGCCAATATCCATGTGGGAACGGATTTGCCGGTAAAGACGGTTCAGAGAACACAAGAGGGCATTGTAGAAAATGTTGAATTTGTACAGGAAGGAGTCCAGCTTGAAGTTACCCCTGTCGTATCCCCCGACAGCGACCAGATAATGCTTGATGTAAAGGTGAGCGTTTCAGAGCTGCTAGGCTTCCAGGCCGATCTGCCCATGATAGGCGACCGCGCTGCCAACACACTTATAACCATAGAGGACGGCAAAACAGTGGTTATAGGCGGACTTATAAAGGAATCCGAAAGCGCTCAGGAAACCGGAATCCCTATTTTAAAGGATATACCAATTCTGGGATACTTGTTCAGCCGGCGGACAACGGGTAAGGACAGAAGCGAGCTCTTAATTTTTCTGACGCCGGAACTGGTATTAGAGTAATGCCCGGTGGCCTCTTCTCATATAGAAAAGGCAAAAGAATATTTAAGAGATAAAAACTATAAAAAAGCGATATCCTTTTTAATTGAATCCTCCCGAAAAGATCCCCGGGACTCCCGTATTTATTTTCTTCTTGCCCGCTCTTATTTATCGGCAGGCAAAAACGAAAAATCGGATTATTCTTCTTCTGCCGAATCCGCTCTGAGAAAAGCCCTTAAAATTGAGCCTCTGAACGAAAAGTACCACGATCTTCTTATTGAAATTAAAGCATCCCGGAATAAGCTGGATGAGCTCAGCCGGGAGTACCGCCGGAAACTAAACGAAAAATCAGATCCTTTGTATGAGTCCTTACTTCAAAAAATATCCGCGGTAAGCATGATCTCAATACCAGAACCAAAAACTAAAAGAAAAAAAAGCAAACACAAAGGCTACTATATCATTCATTATTTTGTAATGCCCGTTACTGCAGCCTGTGCGGCGGCCCTGTGGCTCTTGGGAGATTATGCCTTTCTCCGAAACCTGGCCACCTTTGTTGTCCTGGTTTATCTGATCGGGCGCATAGCTTTGAGACCCAGATCAAAAAAATATGAAAACTGGTAATACTCCATAACTTGAGCGCGCTGCAGGTAATTTATATAATAATTCACGGGCGGGATGAAACAAAAGGAAAACACTTATGAGCGGAAAAGAAAAAAAAGTTTATGTGGGCATGAGCGCGGATTTAGTACATCCGGGCCATCTTAATATAATAAAAGAGGGTTCTAAACTGGGCAGGCTTACTGTCGGCCTTCTCACCGATGAAGCCATAGCCAGTTACAAACGTCTCCCCTATCTTGAATTCAAG
>JBNJFW010000006.1:0-19041 GCA_051747165.1 Elusimicrobiota bacterium
GCGTCTTCAAACTCCGGCTGGCTGCAGTTTAGATTCAACACCCCTCAAATAGCAGCAGGATATACCCTGGTTGCTCATAGGGACTTAAGGCACTCCATGGGCGGAACACCTAAAGACTGGACTTTTAAAGCCAGTCATGACGGAAAGAACTGGGTTGTTCTTGATAGGGTGAGCGGAGAAAGCGGCTGGAAGCGAGGGGGAAGGCGAACATTCGAGTTCTCTAACAGTATAAAATACAGCTATTACAGGCTAAAAATATCAAATACTCAAAGCGGAAGTTCTGTTTTTATAGGCGACTTTGAGATTTTAGGCAAAACCGACAGATTAGTTCCTTTAAAAACTCCTGAAATGGCCCATCGGCAGACCCGGCGCTCTTTTCCGGACTGGATTCTGCTTAAACGCGGGGATGTATGGGAAACCAAACTGCAAGAAGGAGAATATTCAAAGAGCATAACTTTATCAAGAAGTGGACGCTCGCTGGAAGAATCAATGCTTGTTTCCGCTTACGGAAGCGGAGCCCGCCCCCGCTTAAACAAAATTAAAATTTATAATAATAGCTCCAATGTTATATTCAGCGACATACGCGCTGACGGATTCAGAGCCAGCAACTCACAGACCAGAAATGTACTGACAGAAAACTTGTATTTATCCGGTTCCGACAGCGGCGGCTGGTCTTCAAGCTATGAAGCCGAAGATTGTGAACTGCGCCGCAGTATAATAACTGAAAATTATCCCCTGCACACTTCCGGGCATTGCCAGGGAGTTTCTTCCAATCCCTCTGCCCGCGGGGGGTTAATGTTTGAGGAAAATCTGCTTGACATGAATGGCTGGCATAGTGATGTTTCGGGAAGCGCAACCAAGTTCAATCATAATGCCTATCTCAGGGGAGTAAACAATATTTCACTCCGAAACAATATCTTTACCAGGCCCTCAAGCATGCACATCAAAATGACCGGCACAGCTGAAGGGGGCTCAAAGTTTTTGCACTATCAGGGCAACTTTTTTTACGACGGAGAGATAGGGTTCAGTATCGGAGGCAATGAGCATGAGCAGAACTGGAGGTTTCAGGATGTTATAATTGAAGACAATGTTTTATCCAATCTCAACATGACCAGGCCTACAGACCGCGGCCTGGCGTGGTATATAGGACTTTCCGACAACAAAGGCACCGTGGTCCGCAGAAATATTTTAACTCACACAAAAGAGCCCCGGTACTCAAATACATACGGCGTAGAGCTGGAAAACCGGGGTTCTATGACAGATGTGGAGATAAGCGATAATATATTCTATAATATCAACCGCAAACCCATTGTATCCCGCGGGCCTGCCAGTTTAATCGAGGCCGGTTACTGGAGTAATATAAATATAACTGCCAACAAAATTCAAAGTCCGGATATTGATTCAAACCTGGTCAATCATTATGGGGAATTTCAGCCGGAAATAAACTATACATCAAACACATACCATAGCGGCTCCGGCTCCAAATGGTTTGCTGTTGACAAGGACCCCAGATGGCCGAATAAAACATTTGAGGAATGGGTAAATATCTCGGGGGAAAGCGGAGCTAAAGCTGAAAAAATTGATTTTGCGGATCCCACCCGTGATCTGGCCAGCTATCACCAGTATATAGGCGGGGAGGCAAGTGCTGAGGCTTTTATTGAAGAGGCAAAAAAACAGGACAGGCATAACTGGCGTTATGAATATACGGCTATGGCGGTCAATGAATACATCCGGGAAGGCTTTACAGTCCTGGGAGATCCCCATTCAATTATCATAAGCGGCCCGGAAAAAATAGAAGTCCCGGCAAAAGGAGAAAAGAAAATTCAATTTACATGCCTGGTTAAGGACAAAAACAATTTCAATCTGCCATATGCAAATCCCTCACTGAAGTTAACAGACATTCATAAGGATGTTAATATAGAAGATAACATACTTACCATAAATGAAAATACTGCGGGAGGAAAAATAAAACTTGAAGCTGGAATTGAAGGTTTCACAGAAGTGAAAGACGAATTGGAAGTTATGCTTCTCGAGTCTCGCCGGTACAAGGCAATGAGAAGATTTATAACCCCCTCTAACAGAAAGATAGAATTCGGCCCCCATGCAAAGGAAGTACTAATAACCGACATAAAGGGAAGAGAAGTGGCCAGCTTAAGCGGGGATTCTTTAATCTTTGACCCAGACAGCGATGGAAGGGGAAACCCGGAGTCGGGACTATACATTTACAAGGTCATAGCAAAAGACGGCAGTATTGATTATGGCACAATAGCTGTAATTAAATAGATAAAGCAGTGCATTTGCTCTTGACACTAATTAAAGCATGGCATTAATATTGTTTTAAGAGGTTTTAAAAGGGCAGGGTATTATATGAAAAACAAATATTTAATTATTAAATGCGCTTTAGTTTTTTCAGCTTTTATAGGATTAAATATATATCCTGCATTTAAATTGTTGCATAGCCGGCAAGTTAGCGGATGCGATTATAATGATATTTCTTATCAGTCCGAGTCATTCGGCATACGCCTTGTTTATAATCCATATATCAATGTAAATTTCAGAGACTGGAATCATTATAAAGCTAATATGCACACCCATACTACCGAAAGCGACGGAGCCCGGGATCCGGATGAAGTAATATACGATTATTCCAATGCCAATTATTCCCTGCTTGCCATAACAGATCACAGTAGAGTAACCTGGCCCTGGACTGATTATATAAGCGAAAAACCGGATATTATTAACTATAATGAAGAAGGCGACGAGACAAGTGCTTTTTTTTCTGATTTAAGCCATACGGGGATACTTGCAGTGAGGGGGAATGAGTTTTCCTCGGGTCATCACAGGGGCAGTTTTTTTAATAATCTGGGCGGCTCGCAAGAAATCAGCGATATTGAAGACAAAGGCGGCCTGGCGATGTTTTTTCATCCCGGCAGATACAGCAATACTATAGAGTGGTATAATGATTTTTTTGATAACTACAGAGAG
Source organism: Elusimicrobiota bacterium (assembly GCA_051747165.1). Lineage (GTDB taxonomy): Bacteria > CG03 > SLGR01 > SLGR01 > PWQF01 > JBNJFW01. The sequence continues at coordinate 2,986 of JBNJFW010000006.1, forward strand.
ACAGTTTTGGGAATGGAAGTTTATAATCAGGGAAACCGTTATTCAGGGGACAGGGCCATTTGGGACAGCGTAAACAGAGAAAGGGAATACAATGATCTGGTGTGGGGGTTCTCTAATGATGATGCTCACCGCCAATCTCACTATTTCAGAAATTACCAGCATTTTATTGCAGAAGAATTAAGTGAAGAATCTATAAAAAACGCCATGAAAAACGGGCACTTTTATTTTTCCTATGAACCGGACGGGGCAGACAGCCAAAGTGCGAATTACGGCGTTGCAAGTGCACCTAGGCTTAAAAATGTAGCAGCCAGTGAAAATATAATTGAGATTGAAGGAGAAGACTATGATGCCATTCGCTGGTACAATAATAAAACAGAAGTTATCCATAGCGGAAAAAAGTTTGATGTTAATGGTTTAAGAGGAAATTTTGTGAGAGCAGTTTTAATAAATGAGCATGGAAGGACCTATCTTCAGCCTTTCGGCATATATGGAAGCGAGCTTATTATTAATCTCAGCGCTCGGACATTGTCCGAAGATGAAATAAAATGGAGCTGGAATACGGTATATGAGGCACAAAGCTACAGTTTATACTGCACATGCACCTCATGCACACAAGAATTGACCGGCGGAATAACAGAGAATTCCTTTATTGAAACCGGACTTTCGCCCAATACCGCCTACAGCAGGTATGTAACTGCTTATGAGGGAGAAGGTGAAATCGGCAGTTCAAATCATTCTTCGGCTTATACGTTCCAATATCCGCCCGAGCAGCCGGACTTTGAAAATAATCCCGAGCTTGAGCCGATTATAGGAGAAACGGAAAGTACTATTAAATGGGAGGGCATTCCGGGCGCGAATTATCGTGTTGAACGCAATGGCGAGTTCAGAGACAATGTAAAAGCGCCCCTGTACGAACTCAGTCAGACAGATATGGATAAGTCCGGGAGTATAAAAATATCCTACAGAGATACAAATCTCAACCCGGCTACGGACTACACCTATAGCATATATTCTCTTAATGATATAGGGGAATATGACCGAGAGGCAGGCGTTCATATAAATCTGAGTACAAGGGTCGGAGAAGGTAGCCGGCCCCACAGAAGATTTATCTCTCCTTCTTCCGGCGAAGTAAAGTTCCCTGCAAATATAACTACAGTTACTGTAATAGACGCTAGGGGCCGGCAAGTGGCAAAACTGGAGCCTTCCGGGCAGGGATTTGTGGTGTGGAGACCCGGAAAAAACATTGAAAGCGGAATATATGTATATTCTGCTGTAAGCCTTCAGGGTGATACAAGCTATGGATCTATCGCGGTAGTAGAATAGAACTCACTTGTTTTTAGTCTTGCCGAACCCGGTATAAATTTTAAAGGATTTATAGTCTAATCTAATTTGACATATCAATGCGGTTGCGGTATAATTTTCATTATTTCAAATAATATATCAATTACAAAAATGCAGAGGTTTGTATGCAAAAAATATTAAACTTAATAGATAATCCAATAATTGCACAAAGAGGAATAAAATATTACAACCAGGGAAGAGTATTTAAATTTAACCTGGACGAAGAGGGTATCTCTGCCCTTGTTGTGGGAAGCAGGGAAGCCCCGTATAATGTTTCTATTAGATTTGACCCCTCGGAAAACTCTTATTCCTTTTATTGCAGCTGTCCTTATGCGGCCGATTACGTGGAATGCAAGCACATAGCGGCAGTCCTTCTCCATTATGAAAGAGTTAAAAAAGAATATTACCGTCCAGCTGAGAATCCGATTTTAAAGGAAAAAAATAAATTTAAAGATGATTTTGTTCTTGACCTTTCAACAACAAAGGATGCCGAAGCTAAAGATTTAGACTATATACCGGAACTGGGAGGAATTACGGGCCTTGGAGGAAAAAATACCGAAAAAAGATTTTTTCTCGTTTTTGTAATTGAAAACTGCTTTGATTATAATTCCGATTATAATAATTATGCCTGGCATATTTATCCCGCACTCAGGTATCTGAAAAAAAATGGACAGCCCGGCCGCTTCACTAAGTTTAAATCTGAAAAACTTTCGGAATCCTGCAGGGAAAGCGAAAGCAGACTTTTGGAAAAATTAATGGATATGCCTTCCGGTAAATCAAGATTCATAAATCATGTTGATTATTTACTTGAAAATAATGTAACTAATGTTTATTTAAAAAACTCTTCCGGTGAATATGCGCCCGCTGTTTTTGAAAACATACAAAAAGTAGAGGTCAAGTTCAGGCTAAGCAGAAGCGGTAACGATACTGTATTTTTTAAGCCTGTTATTTATATACCCGGTAAAAATTCAGATTACCCCGCAGACCGCATAGATAATTGGAGGCGGAATATAACTAAAAGCGGATTTGATTTTTTCATTTTTTCGCCTGAGGGCCGCATTTATTGGAAGAAAAACAGCGGTGCTTTTTACTCTCTGTTTAAAATTTTAAATGAGTTAAATGAAAGGTTCAGCTATCATGCCATAAATAAAATAGACCAATATTTTAAGGGCTGTTCTGAAATTGACATTTCTTTCAAGACTGAATCTATAAGATATAAATCTCTTGTTCCCGAGCCTTTTATTGAAATCAGCGAAGAAGGCCGCGGCCCGGAAGCCAGTCTGGATATAGTTTTGTTTTTTGATTATTCCGGCAGAGATGTTCCCTTGGATTCAACTTACGCCCACTACATTTTATCCGATGAAGGCAGTGAAATTCTTGTAGCTGAGCGTAATGAAGAGTACGAAAAAAAGATATACGGCTTTTTAAGGCGAAAATTTAGTTTTATAGAAGAAGACATATACGGAAGACAGCTGTATGCCCATATGCCCCTTGTTGAATTTCTGTCTGAATACGGAAAAGAAATAATTGATGAGGGGATTAAAATAAGGTTAAGGGGTAATAGAAAAAAAATATCGGATAGGGGAGGAAAAGTCTCCATAAGCGTCTCCTCCAATATAAACTGGCTGGACCTCAATGCCGATTATATTAATGAATACGGAGAAAAAGAAGAAATTGACCTTGATAAATCTCTTCTTGACAAAGGCCTGCTGAGAACGGGAGATTCATACACTATAATATCCAAAGAGTATATAGATAAACTGAAAATCTTATCCGAAGAACAAAAACAGAAAAACGGTAAGTACAGGATTTCAAAGTATAATTTTCATATAATAAACGAACTTTATGAAAACATTGAAAATAAAGAATCGGATAAAATAAAAAACCTAAGGGAAATATCTGAAAAATTAAGAAATTTTAATAAAATTGAACAATACAGCCTTCCCGATAAGTTTAAAGGAAAACTGAGGCATTATCAAAAGGCCGGGTACAACTGGCTGCATTTTTTAAACATGCATTCACTTAACGGCTGTCTGGCTGACGATATGGGCCTGGGTAAAACAGTTCAGACGCTGGCCCTTATGCAAAAACTTAAGGAGGAAAAGCGTTTAAGGACATCATTAATAGTGGTTCCTGTTTCGGCAGTTTCAAACTGGGAAATTGAAATACAAAAATTTACTCCCTCGCTTAATTATCATGTTCATCTGGGTCAGAAAAGAAAAAAATGTATCAAACATCTAAACAAACACGATATCGTTCTTGTCAGCTACAGCACTCTTCGAAACGACATAGAACTTTTTAATAAATCCGATTACAGCTATGTTATACTTGATGAATCTCAAAACATAAAAAATCACAGGTCCCTGACCTTTAAAGCCATCAGAACCTTAAAATCGGACTTCCGCCTTTCTCTTACCGGCACTCCGGTGGAGAATAATACGCTTGAACTTTGGTCACAAATGGATTTTCTAAACCCGGGCCTTTTGGGCTCTGCGGGATATTTTAAAAAACATTTTGCCGCTCCCATAGAGAAATATCGGGATAAAGAAAAAGCTCAGAAGTTAAAAGAGATAATATTTCCATTTATACTTCGGAGGAAGAAAAGCGATGTTTTAAGGGACCTTCCCAAAAAGTCCGAAATAATTATTTATTCGGAGATGGATGAGAAACAAAAATTACTCTATGACCGATACAAAGAGTTTTACAGGTCTCAAGTCATGGGCAAAATCAAGAAAGAGGGAGTCGCGAAATCCTCGTTTGAAATATTCACCGCTCTGCTGAAACTGCGCCAGGTAGCATTATTCCCTTCCCTTGCCGACAAAAAGAACAAAAACATACCTTCCTGCAAATTTGAACAGTTAAAAGAAATGCTTTCCGAGTCTATTGAAGAGGGGCACAAAATACTTCTTTTTTCCCAGTTTGTGGAATCTCTTAAAATTATAAGAAATTTTGCTGAGCGGGAAAAATACAGTTATTCTTATATCGACGGCAGTGTTTCGTCGGAAAAAAGAAGAAAAGAAATAAAAAGCTTTCAGGAAGATAAAGAAATAAAGCTCTTTTTGCTTTCGCTTAAAGCAGGCGGAACCGCAATCAACCTGAATGCGGCTGATTATGTTATAATGTTTGATCCCTGGTGGAACCCTGCTGTTGAATCCCAGGCTGTTGACCGGGCACACAGAATAGGCCAGAGAAGAAAAGTCATAGCATACAAAATGATTGTAAAAAATACGGTTGAGGAAAAGATACTGGAACTTCAAAAAAGAAAAAAAGAACTGGTTGAAGACGTAGTCACCGCTGACAGCAGCTTTTATAAAGCGCTTACCGGTGATGACATAAAACATTTATTTAATTAAAAAGGAGGCAAAAAAAATGCCGAAAAAAGAAAAAGAACTAAGAGCTGTTGTTGTCTGCTGTCCCCAGTGCAGTAAATCCTTTTTCACAGGAAGGATACTTCAAGTACTGGAAAACAATTTTAAGTCGTGCTTCAGGCTTGTGGAAAATGAGGCTGCCCTCAACGCCGCTTATTTTTCCCTTATGCCGGATATGGTTTTTCTTGACCCGGATTGTGAGGAAATTATTGAAAGCCTTAAAAATAAAAAAGGTTATATGAGCACTCTTGCCCAAAAGCCCTTTTTTGTTTTGTCCTTTCCCCATACTGACCAGATAGACAGCTGTATTCTTCCAATTGAAGTTGAGGATGTTATTAATTCAGTAGCTACGGCCGGGCAGATAATGGAAAAAATAGCCCGCACTGCGGGAAAACTTGGATTTAACGTAGCAAGCGGAAAAGTCATGGAAAGGCTGGTTAAAATACCTGTCTCTGTGAGCATAAGCTCGGAACTTTTAAATCATAAAATAACTGGTTATACCACGGGAATAAATAAAGAAGGAATGGGTGCCAGAATAAAAGCTGAAAACTTATCATTATCTGACTTTAAGAAGCTTGAAGGCTCGAAGTGCCGTATAGAATTTGAAGACAACGCGTTTTGTTTTTTCCCTGTTGACGCCACAATACTGAGAGTTGAAGAAAGTTATGATGTAAGCTGCGGTGCATTTATAGCTGCGGCTTTTAACGGAGACGCCGGTTACGGCCTTGACGGAGCTTCGACCGCTATTATCGAGCAGCTTATAAATTCTCAAAAAGATGACAGTATTCTCAAGCGGGCATGGAGAAAATCAAGTGAGCCGAAAGAACCGGGTATATAAAATAAAATTACCATGAAACACTCAAGATTTGTTCATCTTCACCTTCATACGGATTACTCTTTTCTGGACGGTGCATGCCGCATTGAGCCTCTTGTTGAACGAGCAGCTGAGCTTCGCATGCCCGCTCTGGCCATCACGGATCACGGTAATATGTGCGGGGCGGTTAAGTTTTACAAGGCCTGCGTAAAAGCAGGAATAAAGCCCATCATAGGCTGTGAATTCTATGTGGCAGCTTCTTCCCGCGCTGAGAAGGGAAAGACCTCGGGGCCCAATTATCACATGACCCTTCTGGCAAAGGGCAAAGAGGGCTACATAAATCTCATGAAACTTAATGAAGCCGCCTACCGGGACGGTTTCTACAGAAAACCCCGTATCGACGATGACATTTTAAGAAAGCATAAAAATGACTTAATTGCCCTGTCCGGATGTCTGCAGGGAAAAGTATCCGCGTTGATAGTGGACGGCAGAAAGCAAAGGGCGCTGGAAGAAGCTGAAAAGTACCGGGACATGTTCGGCAAAGAAAATTTTTATCTTGAGATGATGGATACGGGCATTAAAGAGCAAAAGAAAGTGAATGAGAATTTAATTAGTATTGCCCGCCAGACCGGTATTGGATACGTGGCCACAAATGACTGCCATTACATAAAAAAAGAAGACGCCTATGCCCAGGAAATTTTAATGTGCGTAGGAACTAAAAAAACCATAGAAGATCCCAACAGAATGCGTTTCGAGAACGACGAGTACTATCTTAAGACCCGTGAGGAAATGGAAAAACTTTTTGAAAAAACCCCGGAAGCTCTTGAAAATACAGTGAAAATTGCTCAAATGTGTAATCTGGAAATAGAATTCGGCAAAGACCTCCTCCCGGATTATGAGGTTCCTGCCGGTATGACAAAACCGCAGTATCTTGAAAAAACAGCTATGGAAGGTATTAAGGATCGTTATGGTAAAAGCAATCCAGAAGTGCTTGAGCGCCTTAAAATGGAGCTTGAGGTAATAAATAAGCTCGGATATGCCGGATATTTTCTCATATGCCGGGATTTTGTAAATTATGCCAGAGAAAACAATATACCCGTAGGACCCGGCAGGGGGAGCGGGGCCGGCAGCATTGTATCTTACCTTTTAAAAATAACCGATCTCGACCCCCTCAAATACGATCTTCTTTTTGAAAGATTTTTAAATCCCGACAGAAAAACCATGCCGGATCTGGATATTGATTTCGCCGATGACGGCAGGGACAGGGTCATTGAATATGTCAAGGAGAAATACGGCAGGGACAGGGTAGGGCAAATTTGCACGTTTTCAACTTTAAAAGCCAGAGCCGCCCTAAGGGATGTGGCCCGGGTCCTCTCTGTCCCCCTGGCTAAAGCCGACAAGCTGGCAAAGATGATTCCTCCTGATAAGACCGTATACAAAGCTCTAAACGAAGTAGATGAGCTTAATAAAGAATACCGAACAGATAAATCCGTGGAACAGCTGCTTGATATGGCATCAAAAATTGAAGGAGTAAAAAGACAGCCTTCGGTTCATGCGGCGGGGGTGGTCATAGCCACAGATACTTTGTCTAATTTTGTTCCCAGGGGAGTGGCTGCGGATAAACTGGCTGTAACTCAATACGAGGGAGATGACCTTGATGAGCTGGGAATGCTTAAAATTGACTTTTTGGGACTGCGGTCTCTGAGCATAATTCAAAAAGCAGTTGAAAACATAAAAAAACACCGGAACCGGGAAATAGACATAAGCACGATACCAATTGATGATAAAAATACATTTAATCTTTTAAAGAGAGCCGAAACGGCAGGTGTTTTCCAGGTGGAAAGCCAGGGCTTTCAGGATTTGTTGAGAAAACTTGATATAACCGATTTCAAGGAAATAATAGCACTGGTTGCTCTTTACCGCCCGGGAGTAATGTCAAGCGGAATGACTGATGAATATATTGAGAGAAAAAAGAACCCGTCTAAAATAAAATATCCCCATAAATCACTTAAAAGTTTTTTAAAAGAAACATATGGAGTAATATTATACCAGGAGCAGGTTATGCGAGTGGCCAGGGAGCTTGCCGATTTCAGTCCGGCCAGAGCAGATGACATGCGCAAGGCAATGAGCAAAAAGATACCCGGCGTTCTTGAAAAGATGAGGGATGAATTTATAAAAGGAGCGCTTAAAACAGGCAAGCTCTCAAAAAGCAAAGCCGCAAATGTATTTGACCAGCTGGCGCAATTCGGAAGCTACGGCTTTAACAAAAGCCATTCGGCGGCCTATGCTACACTTGCCTACCAGACTGCGTACTTGAAGGCAAATTATCCTGACGAGTATATGTGCGCGCTGCTTAGCTGTGAAATGCATAATACGGACAAGATTTCCTACTATGTATCCGAATGCACAAGGATGGGTTTGGATATTCTTCCGCCGAGTGTAAATAAATCCTTTCATGATTTTTCCATAGAAGAGGAGAATAAGATAAGGTACGGGCTTAAAGCGGTAAAGAATGCGGGTTCCGGAGCTATTGAGCAAATAATCAGAGCCAGAAAGGATGGATATTTTAAATCACTTTATGATTTTCTTACCCGGGTGGATCTTCAGAAAGTCAATAAAAGGGTCATAGAAAGCCTTATAAAAGCCGGAGCTTTTGATTTTCTGGAAAAAGGAAGAAGGCCTCTCATAGAATGCCTGGATACTGCCCTGGCCCAGGCTGCTGTTGTTCAAAACGATATCAAGGTGGGCCAGACCTCTTTTTTTGAAGTCATTGACGGTGAAGAAAAACCTGAGGTGGAAATTAATACCAAACTCAAATGGAATGAACACGAAATCCTTAACAATGAAAAAGATGCCCTGGGCTTTTATTTGTCCGGGCATCCGCTTGCCCGCTATAAAAAAGAGATATCGGGCATAATTTCAGGTGAGATAAAAGATTGTGCAGATGAAGAAACCTTCGACGGAAAACCGGTAGTGCTGGGAGGAATGATAAAAAGAAAAAAAATAACTAAAACCAGAAAAGGGAAAAAAATGGCCATCTTTGTACTTGAAGACCTTTCCGGTGAGTTGGAATGCGTGCTTTTTCCTTCTGCATATGATGAAAGTTTAAGAGGAAAACTTCAAGAGGACTCAATGGTGGTAATATCCGGCAAAATGGATTTTTCCCGGGGCTCCGCACAGTGCATTGCGGATAAGATTTATGACATTAAAAATGCCAAAGGTGAACTGGCGGATAAGCTTAATTTAAAAATAAACTCAGTGGGCATGGATCCCCGGGCCATAAAAAATCTTAAAAATATTATTGCCAGGTATCCGGGTAATACGGCGGTGGAATTCAGGGTAAAAACAAGAAAGTTTGATTGGGTAAGAATATCCACGGAAATGAAAATGCGTGTAAACGATAATATCGTAGATGAAATAAAAAAAGAGCTGGGGGAGGAAGCAGTTGCTCTGACCGGAAAAATAAATAGCATCCGGTAAAGCACTTGCTTTATGACATTTTTTCATTATTATATACATAAAAGAAAGAAGAAGCTGATATAAAAAAAGAAAGGAGATGATATGGGATTAAAGGGTAATATGCTTATTGCGCAGGGTGGAGGCCCTACAGCAGTAATAAATCAATCGCTTGCAGGAGCCGTAATTGAAGCGGCAAATCAAGATGGTATAGACAAAATATATGGTGCTCTTAACGGAGTGAGGGGTATAGTAGATCAAAATATTGTAGATTTAAGTTCCGAGCCTGTTGAAAATCTCGAAGATGTAGCTAAAACCCCCTCAGCCGCTCTTCTTTCTACAAGAGATAAACCCGACAATGAATATTGCCATAAAATATTTAATGTCTTAAAAGAATATAATATACGCTATTTTTTCTATATAGGAGGAAATGATTCTTCCGACACCCTTCATATAGTAAGCGAATTTGCAGCCTCCGAGAATTATGATATTAAAACGGTGCATATACCCAAGACTGTCGACAATGATCTGGTTCATAATGATCACACTCCCGGATATCCCTCAGCGGCCAGATTTGTGGCGGAGGCTTTTGTCGGACTCGATTTTGACAATCGGAGTCTTCCCGGCGTTTACATAGCGGTTGTCATGGGCAGGCATGCGGGATTTTTAACTGCTGCTTCAGCTCTTGCCAGAAGAAATTCTGATGACGGTCCCCATCTTATTTACCTTCCCGAAAGAGACTTTGACATGAACAGATTTCTTTCTGATGTCAAAAGTGTATATCAAAAGTACGGACGATGTGTCATTGCTGTTTCTGAGGGAATACAGGATAAAAATGGAACTCCGATAGCGGTAAAGCTCCAGGAAGTTGTGGAAAAAGATGCCCATGGAAATGTTCAGCTTTCGGGTTCCGGTTCACTTGGCGACGCACTCAAGGATTATATAAAAGCTAACAGTGAAATCGGACGCGTTCGCGCAGACACCTTCGGTTATATCCAGCGTTCATTCCGGGCATGCCAGAGCGAGGTTGATATGCAAGAAGCGCGCGAAGCCGGAAAGCTGGCCGTACGCTATGCAGCGGAAAAAAACAGAAGCGGCTCGGTAACCATAAATAGAAACGGAAATTACCAGGCAGTTTACGGGCTTGCTCCTCTGGAAGATATTGCGGGAAAGACAAAGCATATGCCCGATGAATTTATAAACGATTCGGCCAACGGAGTTACAGAAGAATTTATAAATTACCTTAAGCCTCTTTTAGGCAGCGGCTATAAAGCAGGCGGGTCCAGGCTTAAGGCACTGGAGACAATTTGACAAAAAAAGCTTTTACTCTTACTTTTGTCTTTCTTGCTTTTTTAACCGTACACGCCATCGGCTCCGATTTTAAAGTAACCGAACTGATTAATACTCCTACCGCGCATGCGGTTGATTACGGAGACTTTCATTTGTCATTTCGTCTCTACAACGAGGGATCGGTAATAAACCGCCTTCAATACGGCATAATCGTGGAAAACCTGGCCCTGGGCCTGGGTGTTGATGCGGAAAATATTGTAGGCAATGGTGATGTGGAGATAAGACGTCCCGCCCTTTATGTAAAAATTCCTGTTTATTCAGGAGACGACGTCTGGCCTGCTCTGAGCGTGGGCTACGACGAACAAGGTTACGGAGGATATACCGATGAGGATAAATATAAATATCCTCCTATGGGCTTTTTTGCATCTGCCACCCGATACGGAATTTTAGCGGGCCTGAATTTTAATTTTGGTTTAAATTCAACTCAGGGGATGTCTTCGGCATATGACCGCAAAACAAGAGGTTTTGCCGGACTTGATTATATGATAGGCCCGGAAGTTATGGCAATGGCCGAGGTTGAAGATATTCCCAGCAGCTCAGCCATGCTTAATGCCGGCTTTAAGTATCTTATGCATACCGATCTTTCATTTCAACTTTTGTTTATTGATGTTCTGGGGGGAGCAGAACTTAACCGGTCATTAAGAGTTTTTTACGAAGGTGAGTTTTAATTTGCAGGGAGGATTTTAATGCCTGATCTTAAGAGAATATACCCCGATTTTGAAAAACCAATTGTAAGTATTCAGGAGAAAATAGAAAAAATAGAAAAAAAAGACCCTTCATCTGAAGAACTTAATCTCCTGCGTAAAAAACGGGAACAGCTTATCGAAGATGTCTTTTCTGATATTTCTCCCTGGCAGAGAGTACAGGTGGCAAGACATCCCATGCGTCCCCATCCACTGGATTACTTTGAATCCATGCTTGATGATTTTGTTGAATTAAGAGGCGACAGAAGCTTTGGAGACGACCGGGCTGTTGTAGGGGGTATAGCCTCTCTTGAGGGTGAAACTGTTATTGTAATAGGCACGCAAAAGGGACGCAGTATGGATGAAAATATTGAGCGCAACTTCGGGATGCCCCATCCCGAGGGATATCGAAAAGCTCTAAGGCTTATGAAGCTTGCCGAAAAATTTTCTTTTCCCGTAATTACATTTGTTGACACGCCGGGAGCATTTCCCGGAATAGGTGCGGAGGAGCGCGGCCAGGCTGAGGCAATAGCCAGAAACCTCAGAGACATGATGGAGATAAAAACTCCAATTACAGTTGTGGTGATAGGAGAAGGCGGCAGCGGAGGCGCTCTGGGGTTAGGGGTAGGGGACAGGATACTTATGCTTGAAAATTCCGTATACTTTGTCTGTACTCCGGAAGCCTGCAGCGCTATTTTATGGAGGGACGCCACAAAAGCAGAAACCGCCGCAAAAACAATGAGAATAACCGCTGCGGACCTTAAAAGTTACAATATCATAGATGAAATAGTTAAAGAGCCCAAAGGCGGAGCGCACTGGAATCCTGAAAAAATGTTTTCAATTTTAAAGAAAAGACTTAAACACCATTTAGGGGTTTTAAAAAGAACCAAAGATACAAATTTATTTAAAAAAAGGTTCGATAAATTCAGAAAAATAGGTGAGTTCACAAATGAGAAACATCCGAAGAGTTGAGGATTAGGTGTATAAAAGTTATTTAAAATCAAAGCTTCACGGCCTTACAGTAAAAGAGACCAATGTAAATTACCGGGGTAGTATAACTATAGATTCCCGCCTGCTGGAAGTCTCCGGTATAAATCCATATGAGATGGTAGATGTTATAAATGTAACCAATAAAAGCAGGTTCAGAACATATGTCATAGAGGGTGAAAAGAACTCCGGCTATATAGGTCTAAACGGCGGAGCAGCAAAACTTGCCGAGCCCGGAGACACTCTTCTTGTTTTTTCAACTGCACTTATCAAGGAAAATAAAAAGCACAAGGTTAAACTTATAATCATAGATGCCGACAACAAAGTCGAGAAGGTAATTGAGAAGACAATAAGGGCCTGAGCTGGATAACGGCCTTTTTTGCCCATCCTTAAATAAACATAATGGCTAAAAACAAAGTATTAGTTAAAGGAAGTCAATTAGTTACAGAAGACGGCATAAAAAATGCCGACCTTCTGATAGAGGAAGGCAAGATATCCAAAATCGAGTCCCAAATATCTGCTTCCTCCGGAATACAGCTTATAAAAGCAAATAACTTTTTAACATTTCCCGGTTTTATTGAGCCTCATATGTCTTTATCTTACGGCCGGAAAAAGTTCTCTTTCTCTGAAGATTTTAAATCTATTTCGCAATCCGCGGCGGCCGGCGGTTTTACTTCAATTATATATACTTTGTTCCCCCCGTCCGAAAAATCAGCCTCGCATCTTATAAAAGAAAAAAAAGATAACGCCAGTTGCAATTCTCTTATTGATTTTTCTTTTCATCTTTATATCAACGGCCGGGAAAAAAAGCTTCATGAGTATTTAAATACAGCTCTTTCGCATGGAATTACAAGCGTAGAATTTTCAATGCTTGCCGGGGAAAAAGTGAGGGATAATGAATTATTAAAGCTCTTTAAAAAATCAGCTGCCGCCGGAGCCCTTGTCATGGTGCATCCTCAAAATAAAACAATAAGAGAAAAAACAATAAATTCCCTTATTAAAAAAGGAAAAAAATCTCCGGCTAAATTATGCTTTTCCCTGGCAAATATAATTGAACGCGAGGCAGTATCAAGAGCTTGCATGTTTGCCAGGGAAAGCAAAGCACCTGTTTATATAAGAAATCTTTCTGCCGGTAAAGCCGCAAGCGATATAAGAAAACTTAAACGGGAAGGGCATGATATTTTTGCCCAGAGCTGCCCTCATTATCTAATACTAAACAAAAACGCATATAAAAAAAAGAACGGTTATTTATATTACGCCTCCCCGCCCCTGAGAACCCCTAACGACAATTATCAAATGTGGAGGGCTGTTTTTGAAGGAACATTAGATGTCATATCCTCCGACTACAGTCCTTTTTTACGGAAAGAGAAGAAATATAAAACAAATGACCCAACTAAGACACCTGCCGGAGTAGGGGATATAGAGAATTTATTTTCACTTCTTTATACCCATGGATCTATCAAGAGAGAAGTCAATCCGGAGAGCCTTATGAGACTCACTTCTCTTAATCCGGCAAAAATTTTCGGCCTTTATCCCCGCAAAGGCGTTATAAAAGAGGGTTCCGATGCTGACCTGGTACTCTTTAATCCGAACAAAAAAAGAACCATAAAATCTCCAGCTTCGTATTCAAATTGCGACTGGTCGGCTTACAGAGGAATGAAAGTTACCGGCTACCCGGAGATTACAATCTCCCGGGGTGAAATAATTTATGATAAAAATAAAATCAAAAAGACTAAGAGCAGGGCCCTGTTTTTAAAAAGAAAGACTGAAACTTGAAGAGATAGAGATAATTTATAGAATATAGCAAGCAAATATACGTTACAATTAAAGTAAAAAAGGAAATACTTTTTCGATGGAGAGGAAAGATGTTTATAGTAATATAGGAGTTATGCATAATGATTGAATTAAACTATCAGAATTGCCTTGACCGGAATATAGGAAAAGAAGGAATATCAGAAGACAAGCTGCAGGGGCTTTGTTCCCGAGCCCAAACCTTTCTGGAGGAGTATAAAAAAACCCCTCCGGGTTTTATGAGCCTTCCCTTTCGTTTTGAAGAAGCGGAGAAAATAAAAAAAGAAGCCCTGAAATACAGGGATTATAAAAATATTGTAGTCCTGGGTATAGGCGGCTCCGCTCTGGGCAATATAACCTTGAATAATGCTCTTTCCCATCCCTATAAAATGCTGCTTAAAGAAAACAAAACGCCCAACCTTTTTGCTCTTGACAATTCCGATCCGGCCTGGACAAAAGCCCTTTCCGATGTTATTGACCCGAAAGAAACCCTCTTTTGCGTTATAACAAAATCCGGCTCCACAGCGGAAACTCTCACCAACTTTTTTTTCTTTCTCGAAAAATTAAAGAAAAAAGTTTCAAACTGGCAAGATCACCTTGTATTTATTACCGGGCAAAAAGGTTTCCTGAGAAACTTTGCAAATGATAATGACATAAAGACATATCCCGTTCCGGAAAATGTGGGTGGCAGATATTCCGTTTTGTCCGAAGTCGGACTCTTCCCCGCAGCAGTAACCGGCATAGATATTGTGTCCCTTCTGGAGGGAGCCGCAGACGCCGCGGAAAATGAACACGTACCGGTAAATTACGCCGCTCTACAGTGTTATTTTTACGAAAAAGGAAAAAACATAAATGTCTTTATGCCTTATTCCAAAGCGCTGGAGAGTACCGCCGACTGGTTTCGCCAGTTGTGGGCCGAATCCCTGGGTAAAAACGAAAAAACCGGCCCCACACCGGTAAAGGCTCTTGGCGCCACCGATCAGCATTCTCAGGTTCAGCTCTATATGGAAGGCCCGCGGGATAAAACCATAACCTTTCTGGGCGTTGAGAATTCCAACCCCGAGTTAAACTTAAATTATAAAGGACATTTTCTGGGAAACAAATCAATAAAAAAACTTTTTAAAGCCGAAGAAAAAGGGACAATAGGCGCTCTGACCCGGCGCGGCATGCCCAACATGTCTTTCCGTATTCCTAAAATAGACGCATACAACATGGGCGAGTTGCTTTATCAGCTTGAGGTTTCCTGCGCCCTGGCAGGTAAAATACTGGGAATTGACCCTTTTAATCAACCCGGAGTTGAAGAAGGAAAAAAGATGGCATATGAAATTCTTGAAAAGGATGAGAAATGAGATACCTGAACAAAGAAGAATGGCCTTACTCATCCGACTTTTATAAGCGAGGGAAGCGGGAAATTTTTAATGCCCTTTTGTTAAATCCCCGCTAAAATTGTATAATCCATAACAAGAGACTAAAATACAGGGGGTTTTTTTGAAAAACAAAACAGAAAAGGGCCTTAGAGGAGTACCTGCGGTTGATATGCCCAGGGAAAAGCTCCAGCGAAAGGGAGTAAAAAGTCTCTCTGATACAGACCTCCTTGCATTAATACTCAGATCCGGAATACGGGGAAAAAATGCAATACAGCTGGCCCGGGATATCCTGAAGCGCTTTAAACTCTGCGGCCTTTCTCAAATTTCCTGCGACGAATTAAAAGAAATTCCGGGCATGGGCCTTTCAAGAGCCTGTTCAATAATTGCAGCTTTCGAGTTAAACAATCGACTTTTAAAAGAAAAAAAGGATATGCGGCCCGTACTTGATAATCCGGAAAAAATTTATTTTTATATTTCGGAAATATGGAATGCGCCAAAGGAAAAGTTTATAGCTGTTTATTTTAACACCGCCCTGAAGGTTATTTCAAAAAACCATATATCAATCGGCACCCTTAGCTCTTCCGTAGTTCATCCCCGGGACGTGTTTAAGCCGGCTCTTGAACTTAACGCGCATTCGATTGCAATAGTCCACAATCATCCTTCCGGAATACTTAAGCCTTCTGAAGATGATATACGAATTACAGAAAAACTTAAAAAAGCCGGAGAAATAATGGGAATAGAACTTATTGACCATTTAATAGTAACTTCCAATTCTTATTTCAGCTTTAAAGAGAAAAAAATGCTGTGAATCCTAAAAAATTCAAAAAAGGAAAGCATGTTTATACCGATATCATGATTTCAGAGGACTGACTGCTATGGAGGATAAAGAAAATAAAAAA
>JBNJFW010000007.1:0-18609 GCA_051747165.1 Elusimicrobiota bacterium
TCAATTTGAAGTTTTATCAAAAATAAGTTTAATATTAGATAACTACATGAAAAATATTAGAAATTTCAGTATAATAGCACATATAGACCACGGCAAATCAACTCTCTCAGACAGACTGATACAGGCCTCGGGCCTTGTCAGCGAGAGGGATTTCAGGGAACAGCTTCTGGATAATATGGATCTGGAAAGAGAACGCGGCATAACAATAAAAAGCCAAACCATCGCCCTTCCTTATAAAGACAGCTCCGGAAAAGAATATACCCTTAATTTAATAGACACCCCTGGACATGTTGATTTTTCTTATGAAGTATCAAGGGCCCTGGCCTCCTGTGAAGGCGCCCTGCTTCTTGTTGACGCTACCCAGGGTGTGGAGGCCCAGACAATTGTCAACTTATTTATGGCAATGGAGCAGGACCTTAAAATTATTCCGGTAATAAACAAAATAGACCTTGCTTCGGCGGATGTGAAAATGGCTAAAAGGCAAATAGAGGATGAACTTGCGCTTGATCCGGAAACATCTGTGCTTTGCTCCGCAAAAACAGGAGATGGAATTGATGATATTTTTAACACAATAGTTAAAGATATACCTCCTCCGGAAGGCAATCCCGAAAAACCTCTCAAAGCCCTTATCTTTGACGCCCATTATGACCCGTACAGGGGGGCAATAGCCTCCTGCCGTATATTTGACGGCTCATTAAAGCCGGGAGATAACATCCGGCTTTTTTCAAACGAAACTGTTCACAGAGTAGATGAAGTAGGCTGCTTTCACCTCAACAGGCATCCTTTAAAAAAACTTTCGGCGGGCCAGGTGGGGTATATAAGCGCAGGGATAAAAAAACTCGGAGACACCCGCATAGGAGATACAATCACCCTTGATTCCCGACCGGCAAAAAAACCTTTGTCCGGTTTCAAGGAGCCCAGGCACGTAGTTTTTTCTTCAGTATATCCAATGTCAACTGATGAATATCAGGAGCTTAGGGAAGCGCTTGAAAAATATGAACTAAATGATTCTTCTGTAATTTATCAGAAAGACTCTTCGGCGGCCCTGGGGCAGGGCTTCAGGTGCGGATTTCTGGGGCTTCTTCATCTTGAGATTTTTCAGCAGCGTCTTGAACGGGAATATGACCGGGCAATAGTAATGACTGTCCCCAGCGTTGAGTACAAATTTAACCTGAAAAACGGTCAAACAATAAGCATAGACAACCCCCAGCATTATCCGGATCCGGCGTCAATAGAGAGTTCAGAGGAACCCTATATAAAAGCATCACTTTTTTTTCCTGACAAGTACGTGGGCCCGGTAATGCAGTTGTGCCTTTCAAGGAGGGGAGTCAACATGCGCACCGCTTATCCTTCTCCCGGGCGGGTTGAGTTAAGTATAGAAATGCCGCTTGCGGAGGCTATTTATGATTTTTACGATACTTTAAAAACCATAACCCAGGGACACGGCTCTCTTGACTACGAGCTTGAGGATTACCGGCATAGCGAGCTTGTGAAGTTAGACATACTGGTAAATGGCGAAAGAGTTGATCCCCTGTCCATGATAGTATTTAAAGACAAAGCCAGGGAATGGGGAGTTAAGATGTGCTCCCGCCTTAAAGAAGAAATTCCCCGGCACCAGTTTAAAATAGCCGTTCAGGGAGCCATAGGAGGTCAGATAATATCCCGCTCAACCATCAGCCCCTACAGAAAAGATGTAACAGAAAAGCTTTACGGCGGGGATATAACCCGCAAGCAGAAGCTTCTGAAAAAACAGAAAAAAGGCAAGAAGAAAATGAAAATGGCAGGGTCGGTTAATATACCCCAGAGCGCCTTCTCTTCTATACTCAAAGCCGGAACGGAGGATTAAATTGGCTAAAACCAGAATAATCTGTACCCTCGGCCCCGCTTCTTTTAAAAAAAGCGTAATAAAAAAAATGAGGGCTGCAGGCATGAATACTGCCCGGCTGAATTTCTCTCATGGCAGCCCAGCGGAACTGCTTCCAAAAATAAAGACACTGGGCAGCCTTAATACACAGAACGGCAGGCATATAAACATTCTGGGTGACCTCCAGGGCCACCGCATAAGAATAGGGAAACTGGACGATAACGTTTTTCTCAAAAAAAACCAGCTGATAAAACTTAGCCAGAGCAAAATAATCGGAAATAAAGACATAATCCCTTTTGATTACAAAGGACCCCTAAGCAGTATTGAAAAAGGCCAGCAAATATTCATTGATGACGGCCATATTGCTTTAGAAGTAAAGGGAAAAACTGAATCCAGTCTGCAAACAAAAGTAATAAGCGGCGGCATGCTAAAAGAAAATAAAGGGGTGAACATGCCGGGAGCAAAGCTTGATTTCGGCCAAATAAATGAGAAGGATAAAAAAGACATAGCTTTCTGCAAAAAGCACAACTTTGAGTTTATTGCCCAGTCATTTGTTCGAAACAAAAAAGATATTATGGAAGTAAAAGACCTGCTCGGCCCTGAATCAAATTGCCGCATCATAGCAAAAATAGAAAGCAGGGAAGGAATTGAAAACATAGATGAAATAATAAATGTTTCCGACGGTATAATGATAGCCCGCGGCGATATGGGCGTATCTCTGCCCATATACCAAATACCCATAATGCAGAAAATGATTATAAAAAAATGCAACCTGGCAGAAAAATTTGTCATTACCGCAACTGAAATGCTGGACAGCATGGGGGAAAATCCCCGCCCCACCCGGGCAGAAGTTAGCGATGTGGCAAACGCCATAATTGACGGCACTGATTTTCTTATGCTTTCAGCTGAAACCGCTGTAGGTAAATATCCCGTGGAAACAGTTAAAATGATGAGAGATATAATAGATTTTACCGAAGAAAACTATATACGGGAAAACAATCTTTGAATAAAATTTTCTCTCCGGTAAGAATTGTCTTCATTTATAGTATAGCTTTCATCAAATATCCTTAAAGTATTATCATTTAAAAATGTAACCTGCGCTCTGTTGTCAAAAGTATTTGCCATATATTCCACAATAGCTTCCCGGCTGTTTGGATTTATGCCCGCCTCTTCTATAATATCCGGAGAATAATCAGTGTACATATCAAGATATCCCCATCTACCCGTATCAGGCTCCCGGTAAGCAAGCATTGCATGCGGAGTCATAAAATCAGTATAATTTTCCACCATTAATACTGTTTCGTAAGGCTCGGTTCCCTCGGGCATATTTTCAAGTGCTTCCCGGGAAAAACGGGCATAACCGGTACACACAGCTTCCCTGTGAAAGAAAAGTTCCATTGGATTGCCAAATACCGAGCGATATGTAGATGCGACATATTCAATTCCCCTTCCGTCCATATCCCCGGATAAAAACTCTGTTACCTCTGAGGGTGCCTGTATATTTTCAACTATCAGCCGGTACTCCGCTATCTCTTCTTCTGATAAACTGCTTTGCTCCAGCGGGGTGGGAAAAGTGTTATCTGAACTTCTAAATAGCGGGGGAACAAGTGCTTCTATACTGGTCATTATATTATCTATTGCTACCGCTGTTTTTTTTAAAAATCTCATCAAGGGACGGGTATATTCATCTGCCGGTGAAGTGCTTTGAGAGTTTCTGCTTACCAGTGACAGCAAAGCCGTATATGTCTCTGCCATTATTTTTTTTATCTTTGATAGAATCATTCGGTCTTCTGCAAACCTGAAAAAATTAAGCAGAAGTTCATCACCCGGCTCCGGTTCATATATTTCCTCATCAATTTTTTCTTCGCTTTCGATTTCAGAAAAAGACTCTGCGATTATGCCCTCGCCTACGCTTCTTTCACCCGCTTCAGAAGGACTCTTCCAGGACCGCCCTCTATAGGCTTCACCAATCAAATTTCTCTCTGTTGTCAACGGAACTCTTTCAATACGAGCGAGGCAAATAGTGCTTGATAAAAGCAATAATATTGAAATACTCGATATGATTTTAACACTTTTAACCATTTTTGACCCTATATATATGCCTTTTTCCTCCATAGTTATATTACCTCCGGTTTAGGTTTAAACAATAGCCTTTTAAATAATATTTCTTATTTATAAAAAAAAATCAAATATTTAGAAGTAATAGTTAAGTGTCGAGAAAACCCCATAGAAATTTTTACTCTTGTCTTTTTGAAGTTTGCCGTCAAATCTCATCTCCAGACCCCCGCCCATTTCGGTAATATAGTAGGGAGATATAGCTCCGGTAGAGCTTCTCGTATCAAGCATCAGTACAAGTCCTATACTGCTGAAATAATCCATTTGCAAAGAAAGGCCGGCCAGCAGCATCTCCCTGCCCAAAAGAGATCCTGCAGTTTGCTCCTCCCCCATCCATGGAAAACTTTCTTCCAGGTTACCGCCTCCGGCCATGACCCCTGCCAAAACCCCGGCATCCAAGTTATCCTGTAAAAACCTGTAGTATTCCGCCTGCAGAAGCATTCTGCGTCTTCCAAGTTGCCAGCTGTAATCCATTCCCAGCTGCAGCATTAAATCTTCTCTGTCATTATCCTGCAATTGGAAAAAAGCAAAAGAGCCATAAGTGCCTACCGCTCCAATATCCCTGTTATACGTAGCTCCCGCCCGCAGCAAATTATCCTCCTCCGGCTCCGGTAAAGGATAGAGCACGGGCTGATAGAAAAAATTAAAACTTAAATCATAACCCGTACCCGGTAGCCTCAAGCGGCTGCCGTATCCCAGCTCGTCCCAGGAATTATCCGCAAAATCCTGAAAAGAAACAACTAACTGAAGGCTCCTTCCTCCGCCCAAATGCCTGTGATATCTGAGCCCGTCTGTACCGCTTCTGAATGTCTCCTCGCCAAGGTCTTCTATCCCCAAGCGGTAGTCCAGCAGGTTAAGCATAGATCCGTAAGACCAGAAAACAGGCTGACGCCCGGCAGTATAATGACCTTTGTCCATAGGCAGGCGGATATACATATACTTAATCCCGGACCTGATTCCATCTTCAGCAAGAACAGCTCGGTATACCAGCCTGGGCTCCACAGTATCCGATTCGGGGAAAAACATCTCCATCTCGCCCCTTCCTGCAAAACCGGCCTTGAAATCTTTATCAGAATACGACAGGCCGCTGCGTATTTCCAGATCGCCCCCCAGTTCAACTCCCAGGGCATAACGGGGAATAACCGGTATGGTAAATAAGCAAATGAAAAAGAAAATTATTTTCATTGCAGCGTGTCAAGGGAAATTTTTCCTTCCGGAATGTTGTAGTCAAGCTCAATTTCAATTATTCTGAAAGTGGTACTTGTCTCTTCCCTGAGTTTATCATTCATCACTTGCTCCACGGGAATCCATCGGCCGTTAAACTGCCCGGCTTCCACTGTCCTAAGTTCCTTGAGAAGTCTTCCCCCGGCACTGAACAATTGCTCTTTCAAGGTAATAAAGCGCTCCCTGTCAACCCAGAGCCTGCGTTTGTGATAAGAAGGCTCTTCATCTTCACGGGCTATTCCGTTGAGAATATATGCAGGCCTGCCATTAATGTCCTCCTCGCCTTCAAATTCAAAACTGTAAAGAGCCGTCATTTGTTCTGACTCCAATATATCCTCATAAGAAAAATCGCTGCCCATCATTCCCTGCCTCAGCATATGCCCGGAAATGTGAATCAAATCTTCCGCATCGGGAAAATACATCCACATGTCGTCTCCCAGTTTAAGGTACTTGGTTCCACGATCGCGGGGATTTAAAAACTCGCTCAGAGCATCGCTTCTGCGGTTTTCGGTTTTAATATAAGTTTCCATTTCTTTAACTATTTCTCTTCCCCTGTCCCGGATAACCATCTCCGACTTAAGCCGGGCCGATGAGAAATGCTCGTTCTGGTCAAGGCGCTCAATTATTTCCTCCGCGCTTAACTCCTGCGAGTAGGCAATGCTCTCTCCTGTCGCTAAAATAAACCCCACCGCCAGAGCGGTGTATGCTATTATCCTTGTTAACTTGTTCATTATTCTATTCTTCTCCTTAATTTTTATTTAATCTCTCAAGGCCTCAACCGGGTTCATCTTTGCGGCCTGCCAGGCAGGATAAAGACAGGCTGCAGTTACAATTACAGCAGTCATAAGAAAACTTACCAGCAGATTTTCAAAACTGAATGTCAAGTACATAACCGGGTCAAACAAAAGCTCAGTTTCCCCGGCCAAATCCTTAAGAGCGTCAACGTGAATACCGTGTATTGAGTAGTAAAAAGTAATTAACCCTCCAACCACCACACCGGCCAGACTGCCGGTGATTCCTTTTAAAACTCCTTCTAAAGTAAAAACTTTCATTATTTCGCTTTTTTTCATCCCCAGGGCGGCCATCATTCCGATTTCCCGGGTTCTCTCCCGTACTATCATAGTCATGGTGGTAATTAAAATAATAGTGCCCAGTAAAATAAAAAACACATAGAAATAATCCATTGTACCGGAGCTCTGGCGCATCATTTCAATTATGGGATCAACCTCATTCCAGGATTGAACCGTATAACGTCCCTTTTCTCCTTCGGATTTAATTAAAGCTGAAACTTTTTTCTCAATAATTCCGGCCTGCCGGCGATTTGCTCCAAAAACCATCAATTCACTCACTTCATCTTTCAGGTACAATAAATCCTGGGCGCTGTCCAGGGGGAGGTAGAAATAGTTGTCGTCAATCATAGCTATTCCGGTTGTAAAAACTCCCACCACCTTGAAAGTACGTCCCTGCATGGACCGGTAGGCATCGGAAACCATCATGGTAACTCCTGAGCCGACTTCGGCATTTAAATCCTTTAGCAGTCCACTGCCGGCCAATATTTCATTGCCCGACTCCGGCAGGCGGCCTCTTTTAATGTCTTTAGGCAGGTTGCCGTAACTCTCTTCTGCTTTAAAATCAACTCCCACCCCCGCCATCCTTACCATAGAACCTTCAATGCCGGCCATAGCTGCAAAGTTAAGACGAGGCAGCACATGAGTAACTTCTTCTATTTCTTCTTTTATTTTTACAATCATAGAGGTCACACCCCGGCCGGCAAAGCCGTCAATTGTATAATCCAACGGTATCAGGGCCTCCCGCAGCCGGTATTCTTCGTTTACTATCCTGACGTGACCGGTTTGATTGTCTATGTAAAAGTTATACATTGATTCATTAAATCCAATCATAAGCCCCCGGGCAAAAATAACTATAGCTGCCACCGAAGCTACTGCCAGGATGGAAATAAGGGTACGCAATTTATTGCGTTTCAAGTTCTGCCATGCAATTTTTAATAAATACAACGCGTTCTTCTCCTTTATTTAAGGTTAATCACATCAACCGGATCTTTACGAGCAGCCCAGTAAGAAGGATATATACTGGCCAGCATGGAAAGAATCACAACAAAGGCAAACACCATTACAAAGGACCACGGGTTCCAGACTCCGTATATATTGCCTATAACCGGAATTCCTATTTCCAGTTCAACTCCGCCGTAAATAGCCGCCAGTTCAATCCCGTAGGTGCTAAACAGCCCAACAATCACGGCTCCCAGAGCACAGCCCAAAAGACCTCCGATAACACCTATCCCCCCGGATTCAAAAACGAATACCCGAACAATATCAGACTCCTTTAACCCCATGGCTTTCATCATTCCTATCTCTTTAGCTCTCTCCATAGCAGAAAGAACAACTACATTCACAATTCCTATGGCGCCTACCAGTAAAATCAACGCAAGTATAGAATAATTTTCTATATAAGCCCAGGTTTCCAGGGAAGTCAGCATCTGCGATGCCTGGTGATAAGAACGGGCCTTATACCCCGAATATCCTTTATCCTCCAGAACCCGATTCAGATAAGCAGCCTGCTCCTGCGCAGCATCCCTGTTATCAAGACGCACCATTACTTGTGTTATCTTATCATGTTCAAGACCCAGACCGCCTGTTGCATGCTCTCGGCAGAGAAGAACAAAGTTTTGGTTCATCTCCGGATGGGGAGTAGCTACAATACCTCTTATTTCACCCTCAATAGTGTTGAAGGAATCCCGGACATCCCTAAAAAGCAGGGTGTAGTAATCGCCTACTTCAAGCTCGAACAACTTCGCCAGCTCCCGGCCTATTATCAACCCCGAACCATCCTCTCTTAAAAACTCACCCTCTACTAAATATTCTTCGTTTCTAAAAACCCGGCTAAAACTTTCCGGCTCTATCGCCCTTACTACAACAGGATAATCTTCCCGGGGCCCCACAAAGTTTGCCGAGAAATCAATCACGGCAGTCTGTGACTGAAAACCCTCAAGCTTCCGGACCTCCTCCATCATTGCCTCGTCTGCAGTAAATGCCTCTTGTAAAGGCAAAGCTTTCCCCGGAGTGTCTTCGTACTCAAAAAACTTCTCCCGGGCTATTTCAATATGGGGAGTTTCAAAATCGATAATATTTCCAAAGGACACTTCCAGCAGTCCCATCATAAAAGTATCAAAAGTTAAAAATACCAGCACCGCCGCTGAGAGCATACCCGCAACCATCACAGTTCTAACCGGGCGCCGAAAAAGATTTCTTAACGCTATCTTTATTAAATACACAAGTTACTTTCTCTCTTCTCTGGTTATCTTTCCATCCCTGATCTCAAGCAGGCGGTTTGCATATTCCATTACCATCGGATCATGTGTTGAAAAAAGAAAGGCAGTTTGCAGCTTTCGGTTCTCTCTGAGCATTACTTTGAGCACCTCATTACCTGTATTGGTATCCAAATTGGCAGTGGGCTCATCGGCCAGTACAAGCTTTGGCTCCTTGACCAGCGCCCGGGCTATGGCCACCCGCTGTTTCTGCCCTCCGGAAAGTTCCCCGGGTCTCCTGTCCTCTAATCCCCCCAAACCGACCGCTTCCAGTAAATCCATCACTTTCCGCCTATTTTTTTCTCCCCGGTTTCCCCGGGCTATTCTAAGGGCAAACTCCACGTTTTCATAGGCGGTTAAAACCGGCAGGAGATTGTAGCTTTGAAAAATAAAACCAATATTTTCCCTGCGCAGCATGGCCAGTTCCTTATTGCTCATGCTCGCTGTACTGCGGCCTTCAAACTCCAAGTTGCCTGTTGTAGGCGTATCAAGAGCCCCTATTATATTCAGCAGGGTGGTCTTCCCCGATCCCGAAGGTCCGAATACCGTTGTAAACTCGGCTTTTTCTATGCTTAAATCCACTCCGTCCAAAGCCGCCACTTCGGTAGCTCCATGCCCATATATTTTTCTGACTTCCGTCATTTCAAGTAAAGCCATCCTTTATTCTCCTTTTTGAGCTATTCCTTTTTTTATAAAATCAATCATTGTATCTACGATATCCATGTCCCAGTCCTTCAAAGAGTTCTTTTCCATTATGTACTCACTTGTTATAGCACCTAATTTGAAGAGGAAAAGGGAGGTTATTTCCATATCTATGTCATCCCGGACGCAGCCGCTGGCTATTCCTTTTTCCAATAGATTTCTGTAAAATTCCAAGGCAGCAGGTTCAACCTCCTTGAGTTGTTTTGCCAGCAGTTCTTTATCCCGGTAGAGCTGCGAGGCAATGGCTTGCAATCCGGGATTTTCTCTTGCAAACTTTACACTTTGGATAAAAAGCTGCCGATAAAGCTTAAAGAAGTCTTTCTTTTCGACATCCTGAAGAAGGGGGGACAGATACTGTAATTTTTCCTCCTGAAATCTAGATATGATATACTTGTATAAATCCAGCTTGTCATCAAAGTACTGGTAAAAACTGCCGCTGGCTATGGATGACTTTTCTATTATCCTGGCAACGCTGGCCTGGGAAAAGGAATAAGAAGCAAACTCATCCATTGCAGCTTCAATTATTCGGTAACGCTTTTTTTTACTTAAATTAAAAAATGTACTTTTTGGCATTTCTGCTTCTCCTTAAAAAGTGAACAATGTTTCACATGAATAATGTTTCATATTATAGAAATACTTCATAAATGTCAAATACAGTTTTTAAAAAGGGGCAGAAAAGAAACTTTATTCTTTCTGCTCGAAGTAGAAAACTATGTCATGCTCCTCTACCGGTAGTGATATTTCAAGCTCTTTGACGCCCCGGGCAGCTTTGAAAGCTATTTTCCCTGAAATGGAGCTGTCGGGATGCAGTGTATTTCTTTTCAAAAGAGAATCGTAAAACTCCTTTTGCTGCTGGAGTTCAGCAACTTCTTCTTTTATCTCTTCTTCACGCTCCTCGTCATCTCCGGAACCTGCAATACTGGATATTAAATCTACGAGTGTTCCGGATTCAACTTCATCTATTTCTTCATTTAGTCTTTCTATTTCCTCTTCCGCAAATACAGCTTTATGTTCAACTTTATGTCTTTTGCCTTCCTCAGGATCATGAAGGGTTTGTGCATTAAAATAAAAGTTGGAGGGGGCTATTAAAAAACGGCTCTCATCTGAAGTATTTCTGAAATGTACTTTGAATATAATGAGATTTTCTCCTTCGACTTTTTCATAACCCGCAAAATCAAGAGACACTTCCAGCTCTTCATCTATATATACCGCCTGTTTTTCACCATCCATGTAATACAGAGAGTTTGATTCACTAGGGTAGAAAGGATCCAGGTACAAGCTGTTTGCGGGATTCATTGCGCAGGATGCCGAAAAAATTAAAAAAACCAAAACATAAATAAAAGATAGTTTCATATCATTCTCCTCATATAATAAATAAACGCCTTCCCTTTAGTAAGTATAAACATTTAATTCTATATTTGTCAATTTCAAATTACTCTCCCTGATTTCAATAAGTCATCTTTTTTGACTTTTTCACCCTTTTTCAATTATATTAATTTAATGACATTTATTTATATTATTTCCACTATAATATTATTTGCTTTTGCGCTTACTAACGGAATGCACAGCGGCTCTAATATTGCCGCCACAGCCATCGGTTCATCTTCAATGAGCAAATTTAAGGCAACTGCAATCACAGCTGTTGCGGAATTTACAGGCCCCCTTCTATTGGGAAGCGCGGTGGCAATGACCATTTCCAACAATATTATAGATGTAAGCCTGCTTGAAAACAACACCGATTCCATGCTTCTACTGGGGAGCGGTATTTTCGGAGCGCTTTTGTGGAATTTCTTAACCTGGTGGAAAAAACTTCCCTCCAGTTCCTCGTCTTCGCTTATAGGAGGCCTTATAGGACCTTTTATATGCAGGTTTGGTTTTTTTTCGGTGCAGTGGATATATGTAATTCTTATTGTGGCCCTTCCCCTGATTCTGTCTCCACTTCTGGGAATAATTGCAGGATTCACAATTGATGACTTATGCTCTCACGGTTTACGCAACGCTCACATAAAATTAAATAAAACAATTAAAAAACTCCAGATCTTCACCCTTGTATTTCTGGGAGCCAACCACGGAAGCAATGACAGCCAGAAGATTATGGGAATGATGCTTTTACTTAATTTAGTGGCTTTTAATCATTCGCCCGACAAAATACCTTTGTGGATAAGGTTTCTAAGCATAACGGGAATAACATTAGGCGTTATTCTGGCAGGAACCAAGATTATAAGGACCGTTGGCTACTCAATTTTTAAAATTCAGCCCCGGCACGCCCTGGAGTCGCAGCTGACCGCTTCCGGAATACTGCTTGCAAGCAACCTTATCGGAGCGCCGGTCAGCACCACACAGATAATCAGTTCATCTGTAATTGGAGTCGGAAGCTGCACCAACAAAAAGAAGGTTCACTGGCAGATGTTTAGAACCATATTAGGAAGCTGGATTCTCACTATACCTATGTCGGCTTTTTTCAGCGCTGTTGTTTATTTGATTTTCTCTGTTATAATATAAAGGAGGCTAAAGTTTGATGAAAATATTTAACTTTTTCAAAAAAAAGAAACCGGACTTTTACCATCTGCTTAAAAAGCATTCCTCCATTGTTTATGAGGGTAACAAGGCTCTCAGGCTTTTTGTGGAAAATAATGCAGAAGATATGGACCTGGCGGAAAAAATATCCCAATACGAAAGAGAAGCAGATGATGTAAGAAGAATACTGATAGATAACTTAAACCGCACACTTATAACCCCTATCGACCGAGAAGACCTTTTCTGCCTATCCCGCGAAATAGACAATCTTATAGACTACGCCAATACAGCGGTAGAAGAACTTAATGTCTTTAAAATAAAGCCTACGCCTGAATTGGTTTCCATGGCCAGGATACTGGAGCAGGGATCGCTGGAATTATATGATGCCATAAAAGTTATGAACTCCTACCCCTCTGTAGCCAACGAACACGCACTTAAAGCAAAGACAACTGAAAAAGAAATGCATCATATTTATCTCCAGTCTTTAAATAAACTGTATGATAAAAAAAACGAAGCTTCGTATATGCTTAAAATGAGGGAGGTTTACAGACACCTTAACAGGGCTTCAGACAGGTGCGATGAAGCTGCAAACTTAATACTGGATATATTAATCAAACTTTAAAGGAGTTTTTATTATGGAAGAACAATGGAAAATAAAGATAGATGACAGAATACATTCTTTTTCTGATAGATCAGGTATAAACAACTTATTAATTAAGCAGAAAAATCAGCTTTCTTCTGATTCAAAAATTTTAATATTAAAACCCGGCCAGTCAGAATGGAAGGAAATTTCGACGCTCGAAGAATTTAGTGATGTTTGCTCTTATATCAATACCGGACAAAAAGGTTATGATCATCCCCTTACAATACAGGGAGAGGAAAAGTCCGAGCCCGCCGAAGAAAAAAAACA
Source organism: Elusimicrobiota bacterium (assembly GCA_051747165.1). Lineage (GTDB taxonomy): Bacteria > CG03 > SLGR01 > SLGR01 > PWQF01 > JBNJFW01. Next base: position 12,658 of record JBNJFW010000007.1, read on the forward strand.
TATTAAATGTATTGAATGCGGGTCGATTAATCCAAAGCAAGCGCTTTATTGCGATATGTGCAATATGCCTTTCAAAAAAGAAGAAAAACCAGATTCTCCCCCGCCACCTGAAGAACCGGAGATTAAAGTAAAAAGAACAATACCATGGATTAAGCTGGGAATTGCTGCTTTTTTATTATTGCTGGGCTACTTGGTCATCAATAAACCCGAAGCCGAACTTCCGGCAAGAGAGGCCGGACATGCTTCTTCAAATATAAAAAATATGTTCGGGGATAACCTTATTGACCGGACAGGTTCTGAATTTTCACCCGATATACTCGGGGACAAAACTATCGCTATATATTTTTCGGCATCCTGGTGTCCTCCCTGCAGAAAATTTACTCCTATTTTAATAGACGCCTATAACACTCTTCAGGAGCAGGAAGTACCTTTTGAAGCGGTGCTTGTAAGCGCTGACCGCAGTGAATCCGACATGATGAAATATATGAAGGATTACCAGATGCCCTGGCTGGCTATAAACTACAGTGACCAGGCAACTATACAAGCTCTTTACAGCAAATACAATGTAAGGGGCATACCCTCGCTTATAATAATTGATGCAGACGGCGAAACAATATCCGAAAAAGGCCAGCTGTGGCTTAGACGGGAATTATCAAAATACTGACAGTGCATATTATTTTGCCGTATAGTTATTTTTACTGTAATGCGTCAGGAGGCAAGAAACCATGATTGCAAACAGAAAATCAGGAGGGTTTACACTCATAGAGTTGATGGTGGTGGTGGCGGTACTAACCATACTTATCGCAGTAGCGTCGCAGAGGTTTTCGGATATACTGCACAAGTCTCAGGAAGCTGCCACCAAATCCAGCCTTTCCGCACTCAGAACAGCTCTTAAAGTATGTGCCTTAGCTGAAAACGGAGTGCCCCCCGATGAACTAAATGCGCTGACTCCTGAATATATACGAGAAATTCCCGGAGGGGATCTCCCCCGGGCAAATATTTCCTGGGACTCAGGCCAATATCAGATTGCAGACTGGTGGACTGAGCGCCACAGTCCGAATGCAAAACAGGGTTGGGCTTACGACAAAAAAGAAAGACATATCTGGATACCAGATAACACACAAGATACAAAAGGCATCGCTTACCACCTGTGGTAAATTACGTGAAATAATGACATTCGGAGGCTCACATAACGAAGGCTTCCTTCAGTAGAGTATATTTATTAAATTTTTTGCCATTATACTGTTCGTATCTTCCCGGTTAATAATCTCTGCATCAACCCTTTTTTAAGGTTTTCCAATGCTTCTTTTTTTTCAACTTCTTTTTGTATTTTTTTGTCTGTATCCTTTAATATGGATACAATTTTCCGCTGCTCCTTAATTTTTGGTAATGGCATACGTACCTTTTTAAACGTTTTTTTTGATAATTTAAGAAATGTACTGCCTTGTGCAAGAGATTTAAATAATTTCTTTTTAAAAAGAATCCAATAATAAAAATATAAATTAATAATTTTATCACTACAACTAATATTAATAAAACATTGATTTGTTGTAATAGGATATTTTGCTATGGCTGCATATCCAATTGCCTCTCTACTTGTCATCAAAATTGTACCACTATCTTGAATCTTTATAGCAGTTTCATTAACCGCACTCTCTGTTATTTTCTTAGCCGTATCACCTATATATATACTTCCCAATGAAGTAATATCGGTTGGGGTTGCCCATAAAATTTGACCACCAACCCAATATCTTTTCTTTCGTGTAGACGGAGTTGTACCTCCACTTATATTTACTATATCCCCCATTTTTGCTATTTTCCAAGAGGCAGGAATCTTTCCTGATTTTGTTTTTTTAAATTTCTTATGACCGATACCTTTTGTTAGTAATTCTTTAATCAAGCCTTTCTTTAATTTTTCTGATTGTTCTATAATATTTTCACTTTTTTCTATGGCATTATCAATTGATGTTAATATTTCTGCTATATTTCTCTGTTCTTGAAGTGGAGGGATCGGAATAGGCATGCGTCTAATTAAACTTATATTCAATATTTTCATAGTAGAGCCATGTGCAACAGATGCCCAATATCCTATACTATTCATATGCAATAAATAAAAATAAGCAAAAACTGTATCGATTTTTTTAGAAAAAGTTATTTTGGCTAATCGACTGGTAATAATAGCTCTATCAATATTTTCAGGAACTCTAGCAACTAACCCTAACGGCCCCGTCTTGGAAATTAATAAATCATTTGGATGTACCGTACTCCGTTTTACCTCAGGATATTTTTTTTCTGAAACAAAATTTTCAAAACTTTCATTAAATTTATTATCAGAAATATTTTCCATTTCAATAACTGGAATTCCTTTTTTAACATACCCATTAATCTTAATTTGACTTCCAAAAGTGCCATCTACTATAGAATATCTCTTCTTTTCCGCAACATCTTTTATAGTTGAAAGCTCCCAATCAACAGGGATTTCACCTATTTCGGTCTTTTTAAATTTTTCTTTTGTTTTTAGACTCTCTACTCTTCCCAATTTATGCTCCTAAGACTTTCAATATAAAATTTTGAAATTCTTCTTCATATTCTTCCGGCCTTATCGTTTTATCCGGAATTGGCGGCAAGTCTATTTCGCTCTTATAAAATTCCATGCCTATTGTTTCCATTGCTTTACGCAATTTTGAACTTCTCAAGTAATCAGATTGAGTCTTTTGAACTTCATTTAATACTTCCCAAACTCCATATAATGCATCAAATATCGCTACCCAATTAAGCCAAATTGGCGGATTTATTTCATCTATATTTATATCAAGCAAAAATTGCCACCATTTTCTTTCTGAAAGCCAATATTCAATTTTTCTTTTACCTGTACTTCTGGTTAAAATTAAATTTGATTTAGATAATTCTATTAGTGCATCCTGTGTCCCTCTAACCGATATTCCAATTGACTCAGCTATTTCACTAGGATGACCGGAAGTATGAGAAAGTAGATATAATATACATTCAGCCCTACTGCCTATTCCAAATAATGAACGCAACAAAAACCTTATATTTGAATATGTTTTGGGATTTACTTCACGAGACTTATTGCTCGGCTTAAAAACAGAACGGCTAATCATATACTTTGAAAATATTTTATCTTCCTTATTTTTCATTATCGGGTAGGGTGTAGCGTCTTTGGATTTAAATAAAACCATTTCCCGATTTATTTTGTTCTGTTTTTTAATTTTGCTTAGTGATTTCCATTTTCTCTTATATGATTTTGCTTCATTCATGAGAACTGCCGCTATGGCGCTTAAAATTCTTTTCGTATCTTCATCTTTATTTTTTACTATTCCTCTCATACGCTGAATATCAATCCATTCTCCGTTTGTTATAAGCCAGTCTATTATTTCATCAAAAAGCCTTGGTTCAAATCTTCCCATATTAATAGAAAAAAACAATAGAGCTTCAGGATCAACTATCCATTTATCTTCAGTACGAGTATGGCCTAAAACACCTACCGAAGACCATTGTCTCCATATAAAATCCAAAATATTATCAAGAAAAATATTTCTAAAGTTTTTTTGCGACATCACTAAATCCTACTTGATTTAAAAAATCAATTAATACTTTTTTATATCCTCCGGATATATCATGTGTCATGGACCATCTTGCGGCAGCTTCAATTTCTTTAGAAGTGGGTGATAAGGCCAGCAAGTCATCATAATGCTTGCCACCGCCCTGATCAACTGTCGCATACAATTTAAAATGAATCTGATCATATCTTCCAAGAAAATGGACTGTTAATTTTTCTCCATAATTATGAGTTTCTACCCTGCTCATTAACCCCTCAGGCAATCCAAAATCTACAACTGATGTAGGCCCATCATTTATCCAATTATCGCTTAGATCAAAATCCTTTTTTACTTGTTCTACTGCTTCCGATAATTGCGGATCCATAGGTGCAGCTTTACACAATACTGTCACGCCATTTTTGTTTTTATCTATCAAAGCCACCATATCAATATCTTTAGTTGGACGCTTGATATACCCAACTACATTTAATGCAGCACCTCCGCATACAACTATTTCAATTTTCCTGCTTCCAATTTCTGAAAGCTGTTGTGCAAGTGCAATAAGAGTTTTTTCTATATCTTTTTTTCCTTCAAACATGGCTATATTTTAAAATTCATCTCCTCTAAATAATTATTTAGCTGTTTTTCTATTTTTTTTCTTTCTTCGTTCAGCCTATTTAAATTGTTTATTGTTTCCTGAATGTCTATTTCTTCTTCTTCGGTTATATCAATATAGCGCGGAATATTTAAATTATACTCATTCTCTCTTATCTCGTTTAATGTAACAGGTCGGCAATACTTTTTTATTGTCTTATAATCTCGGTAGGAATCAACAATTTTATGTATGTCTTTAGGCCTCAACTTATTTTGTCTTTTCCCTTCCCGGCAACCACCTGCCCCATAAACAAAAAACACCTTTCCTTTTCTTTCTTTAGGCTTATTTTTATTAATAATAAAAAGACATGCCGGAGTCCCTGCGCCATAGAAGAGTTTTGAAGGTAAGCCGATAACTGCTTCAACTAAGTCTTCCTCTAAAATTCCTTTTCTTATATTCGCCTCCACTCCGCCTCTGAACAATATACCCAGAGGGAGAACCACTCCAACCTTACCATCATGTTTAACAGTTGATATCATATGTTGTAAAAAAGCATAATCTGCATATTTCTTTGGTGGAATGCCAAATTTAAATCGCTCATATCGATCACCTTCAGCTTTCTCATAATCCCAATGTTTAAGTAAAAATGGCGGATTAGAAATGACTATATCAAATAGCACTAATTTTCCTTTTTTAACTAATTTAGGATTGCTAAGTGTATCACCTACATAAATTTTAGCATCTTTTATATTATGTAATAGTAGATTAATTTTACATATTGCCCAGGTTTCAATATTTATTTCTTGCCCGTATAAGGATATGTTTTTATAATTCTTTTCTTTTTCTCTAAGATGCACCATTGACTGTATAAGCATTCCCCCGGAGCCACAAGCCGGGTCGCATATTTTCATTTTTTCCCCTGGATCAAGTATCTTCACTAGTAATTTCACTACTTCTTTGGGAGTGTAAAATTCCCCGCCTTTCTTTCCAGCATTTGACGCAAACTGCGTAATAAGATATTCGCAAGCATCTCCCAGAATATCCGGATTAATTAAATCATTATTTCCGAGTTTTATTACTGAAAAATGGTTTACAAGCTTGGAAAGTATAGAATCCGGCAGTCTATCCTTATCATTGAAATCCACAGTTGTTAAAACTCTTTCAAGTACAACATTCTCTTCTTCGAGTAACTCATTGGCTTTATTTATTGCTTCGCCTATATTTTGAGTTAACGATTTAATATGCTGCCATCTTGCTTTTTTGGGTACAAAAAATTCATGATAATCAAGATCTTCATATGCAATTTTCTTCTCTCCCGTTTTTTTTAATATTTTTTGTACTTCTTCATCAAACACATCAGATATCCGCTTTAAAAAAAGAAGACCGAAAATGTAATTTTTATAATCTGCTGCATCTATATGACCTCGAAGTATATCTGCAGATTTCCATAAATGCGATTTTAGTGAATCTAAACTAATTTTTTCCATATATATGTTTTCTCCTTTATTATCTAATCTTACATATATAATAACATAAGATAATATAATGTCAATACATATTATAGTTTAACTTCAATAAAATAGATGTTAAACTATAATTTATTTGAAATATACCTTATTTTTTAAGATTAGACACCCTTTTGTAGAGATTATTATATAATCCAATTGTCTTCTGGCAATTTAAATCGCCGCTATTAGGTGTGCGCTTTTTGCAGGGCCCAATTAGTTTACCTTTCATCAGTTCTATTTATAACTTAACCGTAACTTTACCAAATAAATGCCGTAAAGCCCCTGTATT